>JAJDEG010000342.1 GCA_029259895.1 Planctomycetota bacterium | reverse complement strand
GCGTTACGCCCGTCGGTCGCGTTATTGTCGTCGCCGGCCACGAGGAAGCCGAGCGAATTGTACAAGGTGAGGCTCGGATCGAGCGTGTTATCGGTGCGCGTGCCGAAGCCCGGGGTGGTCGTCGAGAGGATCAACGTCTCTCCGCCGGCGACCTCGAACGTGAACTCGTCCGTGCCGCCGCCAGCGGCATAGGCAACGGCCCGCTCCCAAAGCGGCGCGATTCGTTCGTTGAATTCCAACAAATTTGCGTTGAGACCATTCCATAGCGTGCGGCCGAGACCGAAGGAGCCTTCGACGATTATCGGTAACGGCCCTAAATCTGTCTGCCGCGGCACGCCGGTGGCGAGTACGATCGCGCCGGCGTCGAGAGCCGAGGTATCGGGGTATCGAATATTGACACCGAGATCGAATGCGTCGACTCCAGCAAGAATCGGGTGACCGCTCTCTTGCGGCTGCACGACAATCGTGAATTCATTCAAGTCCAGCGCAGCGGCGTCCACGGGAATGATCGCGTCGTAGTCGTCGATGCCGACGGAGAAACTCGAAAGAGCCGCGGTCGTTTGGCCCGTCGTGATCAACGCACCGCCCTCGTCGACCCACGTCCGAAGGGCCGCGCCGAACTGGGCAAAATCGCCTTCAACGTTGGTCGATGGCAAGACCACCACGTCGATCGCCTGCAGATAGTCGTCGGCGTCGATCGTCGCCAGATCGACGACGACGTCAACGTCGAACGCGAAATTCGTGCTGCGACCGAGTACATCCGCCAATCCGAACGCATCGTTACCGCGGCCGACGATCGCGACACGCACGACGCCGTCCGCCCCATTGCCGACGGTTTCCAGCTCGGCAAGATGGCCGGTCACGGCACCTGCTTGCGCCAAGCTCTGGGGCGACCCGGCGTCGTTCGGCTCGCGTTCGACGATCGAGCCGAGCGATACGACGAGGGCATAGTCGGCGGCGCCGTGGGCCGAAACGCGTGCGAAGTAGTCGCCGGACTGCGCGGGCACGAAGTCGTCGATCACGATCTGCCCGGCGATTTGGACGCCCGTCGCCACGACGCTGCCAACGGCGTCGAGCAGCTCGACGTCGAGCGAACCGCGGCCCAGCGCGACAGTGAGCGGCCACTCTTGCTCGAAATATGACGGACCGCCGACGAAATCGAGAACGCCATCGCCGTCAATGTCGGCTAACGCCGCCACGGGCGCGTGATCGGAGAGGTAGACGTTTCGCGTCGCTTCGATCGAACCGTCGCCGCGATTGACGAGCACGGTTGCCACGAAAAACTCTGGCGAGGAAAAGGGCGCGTCGTCGTTGCCGACACTGAAGACGTCGAGATCGCCGTCGCCGTCCACGTCGCCCAAGGCAAGCGAGCGGGCGGGCAGCGCCGGCGTTTCTCCGCCCGTGCGAAGGAACGTGCCGTCGTCGCGCATGCTAAAGACGGCGACCGAAAATGGGGTAAAGCCGTCGCACAGGTTGGAAAACCCGTCGAATGTACAGCCGGCCACAACCAGTTCGGCATCGCCGTCGCCGTCTAGATCGCCAGCGGTAACGGCGGACACGATGTCGATTGCCTCGAGTGTCGTGCCAGGCGTAAACGTACCGTCGCCAGCGCCGAGCAACACTTCGACCTGTCCCTCGACATCGTAGGCGTAGTATCCGCCGTAGCCGGTGTACGTCGCCGCGGCGACATCGAGATCGCCGTCCCCATCGATGTCGCCGACCGTAAGATCGACGATCTTGCCGACCGTACTGGTCGTTTGTTCGGCGGCAAACGTGCCGTCTGCCTGGCGCAGTCGCGTGTAAAACGACTCTTGATCCACCTCGGCGGAGACGAGGTCGAGACCGTTTTGGCCATCGAGATCGGCCAGCGCGAGCTTGCGTCCGCCGATCGGACCGAGACCCGTCGGCGCGCCGAGCGTGCCGCCGTCGCCCAACAACACGTGGGCGTTCCAGCCGCCGCCCTGCGTTGCCGCGACAACGTCGACATCGCCATCGCCGTCGATGTCGCCGGCAACGACCGCGAACACTTCGTCGCCGGTGGAGATATCGATTGACTGACGCACCGACAACTGGCCCGTCGCGGAGGAATTGAACACGGTCAGTTTGCCGTCGGTGTCGCCGACGAGAATCTCAGCACGGCCGTCGCCGTCGAGGTCTGCGGTGGCGACGCTGCTCACGGTCGCGCCGGAAAGGTCCACATCGAGCGATTGCCCGGCGGAGAAGTAGCGGTTATCGCCAGCGGCCTGGGCGACGGCTAGCGAAACGCGATCGCCCGCCGTGGCGGAGAATCGGTAGACGTCGGCGGCGTCGCCGGTTTGGCCAACGACGGCCATCCGCGAGCTGCCCGCGGCGACGGATATCGCCGAACCGGATATCGTCTCGGCGGTGGCGATGTCGTCGTTTTGGCCTGCCTGGTCTTCGGCTTCGGCGCCGGCGTTGACGACGCTGCGCAATTGATAGCGTCCCGTGCCGTCGAGTCCGACGACTTCGATGGTGTAGCTCCCCGCGCCGACGTTCGCGGCGCTTTGCACGAAGGCCGGCTTGTCGAGTTCCGTCGGTAGGCTCTCGCCGAGCAACACATCACCGGGGCCGAGAATGCGCAG
>JAJDEG010000341.1 GCA_029259895.1 Planctomycetota bacterium | reverse complement strand
GCAAATCGCCCGATCCGGCGACTTCATCCCATGATACTTCACGCCGCCGATCTCGCCCGAAACGGCCTCGGCCGTCTTGTATTCCCGCCCAGCCAGCGCCACGCGGGCGTTGATAATCCCGGTAAGCACCGCGCGGTCCTTGGCCTCGAGCAGAATCGCCACGTCGCTGCCCATCAGCAAATACGGATCGCCGCCAGTCAGCGCCACGCTCTCGATCAGCTTCGGTCCCAGCAACCGCGAAAGCGCGCTGCTCGGCAAGCAAAGCTGCCGCTCGTATCGCGTCCGCACGTTCGCGTCGTCGCTCCGCGGTTCGGCAGCCCGCATCACGGGCGTGCCAAACCGATCGGCATGATCGGCCAACGACATCATCGCGTCGAACGAGGGAAAGAACAGAGCGTGCTGATCCGCCGGAATCGCCGCCGCCAGCTTGTCGAGCGTCGGCTTCTTGTCCTTAACGTACTCTGACCAATCGAACTCGCGGACGGTGACGCCTTTGATCGAATCGAGCGCAACCGTTTCCGGCGCGGTCTTGCTCTGCGGCATCACGCGATCGAGCTGCAGATTCTCGGCCAGCGCCTGTCCGCCAGTGGCCAGGGAGAACGTATCGGACGCATCCTTCCAGCGGTTGCGATCGAACCCCCGATTGTCTGCGTTGTCCAATTCGTCGGCCTTCAGCCCCAACTCGCGCTCGGCCTCCATCCGCTGATGCCGAAACCACGCCCCGCCCGGAAGTTCGGCGGAAACGAGGTGTTGAAAGTGCGTGCGCTTGACCTTGAGAAACAATTCACGCTTCTCGGCGTTTCCTTTCTGCGCATCGATCTCAAAACGAACCATCCTATCGCCCGCATAGAGTCGGCCGGTGACCTTTCGATCTGCCGGCACGCGAACGGCCAGCCGCCCCGGCCCTCCCGGGCTGCTCGGTTCGGACGTCGCGGCGTATCCTTCGCCGGTCCCGTCGAGGACGACGTATGGATAGCTTCGGTAATGCCGAAAATCGGGCAGTTCTCCTTCCGTAATCTTCACATCATCCAAATCCTCGACAAAGTAAACGTCTTCGGCAAAGCATCGCCCAGCGACTGCCAACAACGCGAACGCGATCGCAAGTCGCACGATCGACCGAGAAATCGTTTTCATATCGCTTACTCCTTCAATTAAATCGACGCATTCAAACGCATCGACGAACAAATGATCGAATCCATCCAGCGAAACGCCGCCGCGCAGTATCCTACCTCATTCCAGCGAAACTTGTTTCAGCCTCCGGCTTCCCCTTCCCCGCTGGCAACGCACACCCGACAATCGGTGCCGTACTTTCAGTTTCCCGCAGTACGCCGCTCGACGTTAGCAGCCTGTTGAAAAAGGGGTCTGACCCTCTCAGGCACGGCGCATTCTCCGGCGCGAACGAAGTTTCCCCAAGGGTCTGACCTCTTTTTCAACACAACGGTCTTCGAAGTCCATGAATTCTAAAGAGGATGCTGCCGCCGCCGGTTTTCCCTTGGTCGCCGAGTTGCGGCCCATGCCAGAGGCTGAGGCCGCGTTCTTGCAACTGGCGTCGCTGCCGCATTGCGTCTTCTTCGACAGCGCACTAAGGCATCCGGAGTTAGGGCGCTACTCGTTCGTCGCGGCCGACCCATATGCCGTGTTCGTCGAGCAGAGCAACGTAGACCACACCGCAGCACACACCGGCCAGTTGCCTGCGGAAACGACGTTCGACCGCCTGCGGGCAGAGCTGCGACAACAGAGCGAACGAGACGGATCGCCGCTCGTGCAGGCGCGGAGCGACCTGCCGCCGTTTCAAGGGGGCGCGGCCGGTTGGTTCTCCTACGAATTGTTGCACCAGCTCGAGCGCGTGCCGCAAGCGCGATTCGACGAATTCGCCGCCCCGCGCGTGGCCCTCGGTTGGTACGACACCGTCGTGGCGTTCGACCACGCGGCCCATCGCGCGTGGATCGTTTCGCAGGGCCTGCCGGAAACCGATCCCGCAAAACGGCGACGGCGCGCCGAGCAGCGGCTCGCATGGTTCACCGAACGGTTGTCCAGCGCCAGCGAACCGCCGCGTCCGCATGGAACCGATGCCAACCGCCGCGTCGCGCCGTCGGAACTTGCGCCGCAACATCCCATCGATGCGCTAACCGGGTTGACGAGCGACTTTTCTCGACGCGAATATCTCGACGCCGTCGCAAGAGCGATCGAATACATCCGCGCAGGCGATATATTTCAAGTCAATCTATCGCAGCGGCTCTTGTTTCCCGCCGGCAACAATGCCAACAACAACAAAGCCAACAACGACGTTGAAGACCACGCCGCGGCGTTGTACTTGCGACTACGACAGCGAAATCCCGCGCCGTTCGCCGGATACTTCGACGCCGGTGAATTCCAGATCGCCAGTGCGTCGCCGGAGCGATTCCTGTCCGTTCGCGGACGAGCGGTCGAGACGCGACCAATCAAAGGCACGCGGCCGCGGCTGGCGCTGCCCGAAGCCGACCTCTACGCCGGCGACGATCTGCTGGCCAGCGAAAAGGACCGCGCCGAGAACGTGATGATCGTCGACTTGCTGCGCAACGACCTCTCGCGTGTCTGCCTGGATGACAGCGTCCGCGTGACGCAGCTTTGTCGTATCGAAACGTATCAGTTCGTCCAGCATCTCGTGTCGGCGGTTTGCGGCACGCTCCGAGACGACGCCACGGCGATCGACCTGCTCGCAGCCGCGTTCCCCGGCGGGTCGATCACCGGCGCGCCAAAGGTGCGCGCAATGCAGATCATCGCCGAGCTCGAGCCGACCGCCCGCGGGCCGTATTGCGGATCGCTCGGCTATCTCGGCTTCGATGGCGCGATGGACACGAACCTCCTCATTCGCACGGTGACCGCCGGTCGCGGTTGGTGGCAGGCACCGGTCGGCGGCGGCATCGTGGCCCAGTCCACGCCCGAACGCGAATACGCCGAAACGTGGCACAAAGCCGAAGGGCTACTGCGGGCATTTCGCTAGGCGACAAGCACGAGTCATTGCCACAGCCCCGCCACTTTTAGCGGGTCGCACGTGTAGCGGCGCACGGATGTAGCGGGGCACAGTTGGGGCGAGTTTGCGGGGCTACCTCGATTGCGTATCCTCCTGGCGACACACTGGCCGATACTCTTGCCGACGGAAACGACTCGACGGTAGCGGTACGCGCTGCGCCAGATTGCCCGATCGGCAAGATTTACGCGACGAGAAGGAACGAACGAATGCGACGAGAGTTCAGCACGTTGATGTTCGCGGCGGCGGCACTTTTGGCTAGCGGCGTGGATCGTGCCACAATGGCTCAAGTCGCGCACGTTCGCGCGGACGATGACCATTCCCACGAATCGCAGGCCGACGGCCACGGCGACCACGAACACCTGCTCTCCGGCGGCTGCGGCTGCAATGGTCTCTTCCACGCCCGCTTCGCCCCGCACGACTTTCCCGAACCGTTTGGCTTCTCGCTCAGCGAAGGCTGGTTCGACGAGTGGCCGCACTCGCATTTCAGCCGCCTCGGCACGCCGCAGGTCCATTTCTTCTTCACCGAGCCGGCGTATCCCGGACGCGATCTGTTTGTCGACTTCGTTTACACGCGGACCGACGAGGGCAAGGAATACGAAGTCGCCACGGAGCTCGAATGGGCGTTCACGCGCCGGATCGGCCTGGTGATCGAAGTGCCGGGACTCGTGCTCGACCCACTCGACGGGCCGCAGCAGGAAGGCTTCGGCGATCTCGTCGTCGCGCCGCGGTTTCTGCTCGCCGATTTCGATCGCTTCCTGATGTCGTTCAATCTGGAAATCTCCACGCCCACCGGCGACGCTGACCGCGGCTTCGGCGAGGGCGAGACGATTCTCGGTCCGTCGTTTACCGGTTGGTACGACCTGGGCAACTGGTGGACGAGCGGCTTTCGCGTCGGCGTCGAAACCGGATTGGATTCCGGCGACACCGAAATGGCCTACGACATCGCCCTGGCCCGTACGTTTTGCGGACCGGCGCTCTTTGGCCACCGCTGCCGGCATTGCGGCCACGCTTCCCACGGCCAAAACGGCCACGGCGTACACGGCGACGGGCACAGTGGTCACGCCCACGACGACGAAGGCCATCACTTTCCGCCGGGCATGACCAGCTTGATCGCCGAGATCAACGGCCGCACCCTGACGTCTGGCCCCGAGGAAGGCCGCTCGACCGCGGAACTGTTGTTCGGCGTTTCGTATACGCTCACCGAACACATGGAACTCCGCGCAGGGTATCAA
>JAJDEG010000035.1 GCA_029259895.1 Planctomycetota bacterium | reverse complement strand
TCCAGCGAGCGCAGCGCCGCCGATAAGTCGATCGCGGGGTCGATTTTCGGCAGCGCGCGGCGACCCATGCGGCGTCCTGTGTCAGGCGGGAGCGGTGGCTGAGGAACATGTTGCGTTGACGACGAGATTATCCGCGGTCGGTCGATCGAGGCCAAGGCCCGACGCGACTCGTTGAATCGAGCCGAATTCCGCGGTACGCACAGCGCGGTCGATTCTGACGCGCGGAGACAGAACGGCGGGTCGAGCGTGCTTTCATCCATTGCATTCTCGCTGGCCTGCCTGGTTTCTCCAGAATGCGGCGGCGGCCACCGCAATAATGCTCGTCGGCGTGTCGGACTGCGTTTCTGAGCCGGGCCGTAGAGCGCGCTTCGCCGACGGACGGCGGCGTCTTGGTCGCGTGGCTTGCTAAATGTCCGTCGATTGCTCTGGTTTTGGCTTGGCGGTTTTGATACCGTCCCCGCCCACATCTTATATAGCGCGCCAGGGGTGAGGCGCGGCGGTCGGTCGGTAGGCTGGCCCACACACATCGATTTTTCGCGCAAGTCGCCCAAATTCATTTCGGTTTACGAGGCACCCATGTCGTTGTGTCGCCGCGTGCAGTGCGCCGTTTGTGAAGCGATCTACCGAACGCGCCGTTTGGCGTGCGTTGGAGCGCTTGGATTGCCGCTGCTGGCAACGGGATGCAGTGGAGTGATGCAATTGGCCGGCGCCGACCTGATGTCGGCGACGGGCGATGATGGCCTGGTCGGGTCGGAAGGGAGCTTAGCGCGCGAGGGTTCGGCGCGCTCACGTCGCGGGCCATCGTTGATGGCGGCCGAGAATTCCCTAGGTGCAGACGACGCGGCGGACGTGGGGCCGTTGGCCGCGCTATCGGCCATTGAAGTGTCCGGGGATTCGTCGGGGCAAGCGACCGCCGGGCCTCGCGATCGAACGCCTGCGCGCGTCGCGCGGCGGACCGAGCGTGCCGCGCCGACTGGGCCCGTGTCTATTTTTGCCGACGTTCCGTCGACGCGCGGCGTGCGGGCGGCTCGGCGCGACGATCTGACGTTGGCGGCGGCGCAAGAGGACGTCCCCGCCGCCCGGCGAGCGAGCGGACCGAGGGCCGACGATTCAGCGCCCGCCGAAACGATGACGGTGGAACAGGTTGTACAAACGTCGATGCGGCATCCGTTGCTCGCTCTTCGCCTTCAGGAGATCAAGATCGCCGAGGCCAAACTGATCGGCGCAGGTGCATTTCCAAACCCACAAATCGTCCTCGACACCGACACGCCCACGCAAGCAGCCGGCCCAACGTCGGTCGGCTCGCGGATCATGTTCACGATTCCTCTGGGCGGGAAGCGGAACTTTGCCCAACAAGTGGCGGACATCGGGATTCGTCGCGCCCAACTGGCAGCCAGTCGCGAGACGGAATTCATCGTCGACGAATCGGTCGCCGCGGCGCTCGAGGTGCTTTACCTGCAAGAACTGGTCGCGTTGCAGGCCGCGCAGGTCGACTTGGCGAACGAGTTGGTGGAGTGGGCACAGCCGCCCGTCGTGCCGGAATCGGATCGGCTCTCCGCTAGCGTGGCCGCCACCGGCTTGGAATTACAGCGGCTTAAGGCGCTTAGCGCGCTGCGGGTATCGCGGGCGCGGCTCTCGAAAGCGATGGGCCTGAACCCGCCGCGGGCCATCCGCGTCGAAGGATCGCTGGGCGATCAATCGGCTCCCGAAGTTCGCTTAGACACATTGCTCGCCGCCGTCCGCGAAAACCGACCCGAGATCGCCGAAGCCCGTTTGAGCATCGCGCAAAGTCAGCGGCAGTTGGCGCTGGAGCACGCCAATGCGATACCCGACATCGACGTTGGCCCGCGTTTCGAGGACGAATTCCGTTCCGATGGCGATAGCATGGGCGGACGGCTTGACTTCTCGTTACCCATATTCTACCGCAACGAAGGCGGCATCGCCGAAAGCACGGCGACGGTTGGGCTGAATCGCGCGATGTTGGGTGTGACGGAGATGGCGACGCTCAACGAAGTCGCCGCGGCGTACGCGGAACTCGCGCCGCTGCAATCTCGCCTGGCCTATTACCGCGACACGCTGCCACAACTGACCGCCGAGGCCGAGGCCGCCATCCGTGCGGCGTTTAAGATCGGAAAGATCGACTTTAACAACGTCGTAAATGACCAGCAGCGATTGGCGAGGCTGAAGATCGAGCATCTCAACTTGAAGTATCAATACAATCGGCTGCGAGCGCGCATCGAGTTGTACGCCGGACGGTCGCTGGAACGGTTGGCAGACATGGAATCGGCCGCGCCGCCGGACACCAACCCGTTCCACGACGATCCGCCACGGGATGTGGCTCCGCCGTCGGCGCCATCGCGAGACGCACCTAGTCTGCCGCGGGCACGCAAGGACGAAACCGAAGTCGATTCGCGCGTGGCACGGACGGGAACGCGGTCGGGCGTCGTGCCGGCGTCGGGCGAGTCGAGCGGGACGCCGTCGTTCGTGTCGCCGCTGGATTACGTCAAGCGATTGACGCAGCGCAAAGAGGCGACGACCGTTGAGTCATTGCCGTATGCTGGCGCTAAGCCCTCGGCCTCGGCAAGGCGGTAAGCGATGCCGCCGGCGAGGGGATGCGCCGCATTCCAGTTTTTTCGGTCGTGCTAGCGGCGGCGTTTTTGTTTGCCCTTTGCGTCGGGCTTTTTCTTGCCGTCTTTCGGGCGTTTCTCGCCAGACGGTTTCCTGCCGGATGGTTTCGTGCCCGACGGTTTGGTGCCCTTGTCTGGCCGACCGCTTCGCGGCGAGCTGCTTCCCTTTTCGGTTGTCGATTGGGCCGCCCGACCTTTTCGCGTGACGATGCGGAAGTCCAATTCGCGACGGTCGACATCGACGCGGGCCACGGCGACGCGGACCATATCGCCGAGGCGGAACACGTTGTCCTTGCGGTAGCCGGTGAGGCTGTGCGTCGTTTTGTCGTAGCGGTAGTAATCGTCTTGCAGCGACGTGACGTGGACCAGGCCTTCGGCCGGGAGTTCGATGCCTTGGGCGAAGAGGCCGAATTGCTGCACGCCGGTGACGACGGCGTCCATTTCGTCGCCAATGCGCGTGCTCATGTAGTCGAGCAGCTTGACTTTGACGAGCTCGCGTTCGGCGGCTTCGGCGCGGCGTTCGCGTTGCGAGCAATGTTGGCCGAGCGCGGCTAGTTCGCCGATGTCTTCGCGCGGTTTCTTCTTGGCGGCCAGCGCGTCGAGGAGGCGGTGGACAGTGAGGTCGGGATAGCGGCGGATGGGGGACGTGAAGTGGCAGTAGTGATCGCTGGCCAGCGCGTAGTGGCCTTCTTCCGCCGGGCTGTAGACGGCTTGTTGCATCGAGCGGAGCACGGCGTAGTTGACGGCCCGTTCTTCGGGCTGACCGTGAACCTGGTTGAGGACGCGCTGGGTCTCGAAGCGGCTTTCCATGCTGTCGGTGGAGAGGCCCAACTCTTGGACGAACTCGGTGAGGGCTTGCAGCTTGCGCGGATCGGGCGGTTGATGAACGCGGCGGAGGAACGGCACTTCGGCGTCCTTGAGCATGGTCGCGACGGCTTCGTTGGCCGCGAGCATGAATTCCTCAATGATCTGGTGGCTTTCGGTGTTGACGACGAGGTGTGCGCCGGAGACGCAACCGTCGCGATCGAGATCGATCTTGATCTCTTGCATCGTGAGTTCGATCGCGCCGCGCTTCAGTCGGCGTGCCCGCAGGATCATTGCCAGTTCGTGCATCCGCGCGACCAGTCCATGCACGGCGGGCGTGAGGCGGGCTTTCCAGACTTCGCGGTCGGCGAGGTACTCGTCGACTTCTTCGTAGGTGAACCGCCGTGTACTGCGGATTGCGGTGGAGCGATAATCGGTGGCCACCGGCACGCCCTCGGCGGTGAACTCGATGAAAGCGGTTTTGGCGTAGCGGACCTTGTCGGGCTGCAAGCTGGCGAGGTTGTTGGAGATCAGCTCCGGCAGCATGGGGATGACACGGTCGGGCAGGTAGACGCTGGTGGCGCGGTCGCGGGCTTCGCGGTCGAGCGCCGAGCGGGGACGGACGAAGTGCGATACGTCGGCGATGTGGACGCCGAGCCGCCAATGCCCGTTGTCGAGGCGGTCGAGCGAAATCGCGTCGTCGAAGTCGCGGGCGTCGACGGGATCGATGGTGATGATCGTCTCGGCGGTCAGATCGACGCGGTCGGCGGCGCGGCCTGCCTCCAATTCGTCGATGGCTTTGTCGAACGCGGCGGCTTGCTCTCGGGCATCGTCGAGCGCGTCTTCGGCGAAGGGGCCGGGCAGGTTGAATTCGCGGATGATCGATAGCGTGTCGACGCCGGGCTGGCCGCGGGGGCCGAGGACTTCGACGATCACGCCTTCGCCATCGTGCGAGTGCGACGGGAAGCGGACCATCTCGATGACGACTTTGTCGCCGGGCTTGGCGTCCTTCGCGCCGGGATCGCCGACAGAGATCGGCTTTGAAAACGGCATGCCGTCGACGAGGACGTAGCCCATGCCGGCCTGCTCGTCGTAGGTGCCGACGAAGGCGTTCGTTTCGCGTTCGAGGACTTGTACGATCTCGCCCTCGCGGCCCGGCTTTCCGCCGCGAAACCGGGGCTTGCCTTTGAGCCGCACTTGGACGGTGTCGCCGCTGGCGGCGTCGCGGCCGTTTTGCTGAGAGATGTAGATGTCTTGATCGCGGTCGCGCGTTGCGAGGCCGTTGGGCGTGACGAAGCCGTAGCCGCCCTGCATGCGGCGGTACGTGCCGATGATGCGGTTGATGTTCTTGCCTGATGCGGAGCTGGTGGAAGCGGTGCTCGCGGCTGCCGATTCTTCGCCGGTTGGTTGATCGCTCCGCGTGGCTTTTGCGGCAGTGGTGTTGACGGCCGGCTTGGGCGTTTTGGTTGCTGGGCCGACGAGATGGCCTTCGCCGTAGGACAGCAATCCTTCGCGGGCGAGGCGTTTGACGGTTCGCCGCAGGTCGGTGGCACGGTCGGCGGGGAGCTTGAGTTGTTTGAGAATCACCCGGGGTTTGACGGGCCGATAATTTGGTTGACCGACGTGGGCTAAGATTGCGTCGGCCAGTTCTTGATGTTTCATGCAGGGACTCGGTTTCTTTTTTGCTTTCGGAAAAACGTGTGTCATTTTGGTTGATTTGAAGATTCGTTAACTACCAGTGTCGTCTCAAGACGCACCGGGCGACAAGGTGGACAGGAGAAGATGTGGCGCTGGGTCGTCCGCTCAACGGCCGGGATTTGCGTCGCACCACGCTTCTTCGCCGGCGATGATCGTTTGGCGAACCGTCAGCTTGCCTGCCGGTTTGGCCGCGTGAGAAGGCGGCGGCGGTAGGTCGAAAAGGACGAGATCGGCCGGTGCGCCGACGGTTAGGCCGATTGGTTGCAGGGCCTCGTAGCGTCCGGCGGAGCTTGCGGCATATTGGCGAGCGGCGAGAAGTTGGGCCGGGCGGAGGCTTGCCGCTTCGACGGCCGTCTTTAGGTCGACACCGGCAAAGGCCAAGAGGTTCGCGACGCCGTCGCCGATGGGGCGGGAGGCTCCGGCGAGGAGTTGGCGTTGGCCGGCGATGACCAGGCGGCCGTCGGCGAGGATTTCGAGGTCGCACAATTCGCTGGGATAACGGCCCGGCGGCATGCCGGCGAGGCCGGAAAGGTCGCTGACCAGCACGATGCGGTCGGCCGTTTTCGCTCGGAAGGAGGTCTGCACGACTTCCGGCGGCAGGTGGTGGCCGTCGACGATCAGGCTGGCGGTGAGACGGTCTTCGGCGAGTTGGTCCCAGATGTAATTGGGGTGGCGGGAGAGTTCGCGGTGGGCACCGTTGCCGAGGTGCGTGCTCATCGTCGCTCCGGCGTCGACGGCGGCGCGGATTTGCTCGCTCGTCGCCGCCATGTGACCGAGGGCGACGACGACTTTCGACTTCACGGCTTGGGCGATGAACTTAGGCGCGGCGTCGTATTCCGGCGAAAGTGTGACGAGGCAAATCCGGCCGCCGGCAGATTCTTGGAGGCGAGCGAACTCGTTCCAATCGGGCGGGCGACAATGCGGCAGCGGGTGTGCACCGCGGGGGCCGTCGATCGGCGAAATGTACGGACCTTCGAGGTGAATGCCGAGGACGCGGCGCTCGATATCGGGATTGGCGTCGCACGCGGCGGCGATGGTCGCCATCGCATGAGCGAGCACATCGAAGCCGGCTGTGGTGACCGTGGGGCAGAATTGCGTCACACCGAACTCGGCCATGCGCCGCACGATGGCCGCGGTCTTTTCGAGGGTCAACTCGGCGGAACTGAATTCCTGGCCGCCGTAGCCGTTGACTTGCAAGTCGACGAAGCCGGGGGCGATGACGGGGTGCCGTGCGGTATCGCTCGCTCGTTCGTCGGCGGGCGCGATCGAGGCGATCTTGCCCTCGTCGACGCTCAATACAACGACCTCGCCGGTGTCGTAGTGGCGGCCGGTGATGATTTGGGGTGCGGACATGCTGGGCGATGACTCGTCAAAAATCGGAGGATAGACGCCACTTTACGTCGACGCCGGCGCACGGGAAATAGGTTCGTCTCGTGCGACTGGTGGCTCTCCAATCGCTTTTTTCGTGTGCGGCGGAGAGATTGCGGAAATTGGGCGCGGTGGGGGTGCTCCGGTTATTGCTTTCGCAGGGATCGGGAACTGGTAATAATGTAAGCAACGGCTTATCGGTTCCCTACTCGCCGGTTGGCCTACCTGCCCGAAACTTCCCGCCGCGGGCCTCGCTCCACAAGAGGCCTCACTCCTCAAGCCTCAGGACTACGCATCATGGACCCTCGCACTGAATTGATGCTGAACCTTACGCGGCGGCAGTTGCTGTCGCAGGGCATTCATGCCGCTGGGGCGGCGGCGCTGGCGACCATTGCCGGTGGCCGGACGGCGTTTGCCGGCGATTCGGCGGCGGCTGGGCCGAACGCTTCGCCACAGCGCAAGGGCGGCTTGCCGGGATTGCCGCATCACGCGCCGACGGCGAAGCGGTTCATCTATTTGTTCATGAACGGTGGTCCTTCGCAGATGGACTTATTCGACTACAAGCCGGAGATGGACAAGCTGTTCGACAAAGACTTGCCGGACTCGATTCGTCAGGGACAGCGGATCACGACGATGACGTCGGGGCAGTCGCGGTTTCCGATCGCGCCGTCGAAGTTCAAGTTCGCGCAGCACGGCAAGAGTGGGCGTTGGGTGAGCGAGTTGCTGCCGCACACGTCGCAGATCGTCGACGATCTGGCATTCATGTACTCAGTGAATACGAACGCGATCAATCACGACCCGGCGGTGACGTTCATTCAAACGGGACGCGAGTTGCCGGGCTGGCCGAGTCTGGGGTCTTGGTTGGCTTACGGATTGGGCAGCGAGACCGAGGACTTGCCGAACTATGTGGTGATGACGCCGACGTGGTCGGCCAAGCGGCCAGCGCAGGCGATTTATTCGCGGCTGTGGGGTTCGGGCTTTTTGCCGCCGAACTTACAGGGGGTCGCGCTGCGGGCGGCCGGCGATCCGGTGTTGTTTCTCAAGGATCCGCCCGGCGTCGACAAGGCCACGCGGAGGACGATGCTCGACGGGTTGGCGAAGCTGAACGAGATGCACTTCGAGGCGGCCGGCGATCCGGAAACGGAAGCGCGGATCGCGCAATACGAAATGGCATTTCGCATGCAATCGTCGGTGCCGGAACTGACGGACCTATCGAAGGAGCCGCAGCACGTGCTCGATATGTACGGACCGGATGTGGCGAAGCCGGGCACATTCGCGGCGAGTTGCTTGCTCGCCCGGCGGCTGTCTGAGCGGGGCGTGCAATGCATTCAGCTCTTTCATCGCGGTTGGGATCAACACGGCAACTTGCCGGGCGACATTGGCCATCAGTGCCGCGACGTGGATCAGCCGGTGCGCGGTTTGATCGAAGACCTCAAGCAGCGCGATATGCTCAAGGACACGATTGTGGTGTGGGGCGGAGAGTTCGGGCGGACGATTTACTGCCAGGGCGGTTTGTCGCGGGAGAACTACGGCCGGGATCACCATCCGCGGTGCTTTACGATGTGGATGGCCGGCGGCGGAATTCAAGGTGGACGGTCGATCGGCATGACCGACGATTTCAGCTACAACGTCGTCAAAGACCCGGTGAAGATCGCGGATATCAATAACACGCTGCTGCACTGTTTGGGCATCGACAATCGGCGGCTGTCGATCAAGCATCAAGGTTTGGACGCGCGGGTGACGGGCGTAGAGCAATACCGGTTGCTCAAGGAGTTTTTGGCGTGAGGCGGGTATCCGCAGATGGGTTATCCGCAGATTGCGCAGATATTCGCAGATGATTTTCGGTGATTGACGACAGGACTAACGCCTGGAGAATGCCGGCATTTCCATATGCGAGATTCTGCGAAATCTGTGGATTGTCGAGCACGCCGCGATGCCGCCCGGATACTGATCGTCGTCCAATTCCCTTTCGGCTGAGATGAGTGCTGCGGTGATACGACCGGAATTGTTTGCATCGCCTGGGGAATTGCGATCGGCGATTCGTGCGGGACGATTCGTGGGGCAGACCGCCGGGCAAACTGCCGGTTTCGTGCAGACGAATCTTGTCGTGCTGCCGGCCGAGTATGCCGATGAGTTCGCCGAGTTTTGTCGGGTGAACGATCGGCCTTGTCCGCTGGTGGCGCGGACCTTGCCGGGTGATCCTTGTCCTCGCCACGTGGCCCCTGGCGCGGATTTGCGGACCGACGTGCCGCGATATCGGGTGTTTTGCGGTGGTGTGGCCGAGCGCGAGGAGTCGACCGATATCGCGGACTTGTGGCGGGACGATTTCGTGGCGTTCTTGCTTGGCTGTTCGTTTACGTTCGAGTCGGCGCTGGTGGCGGCGGGCTTGGGCGTGCGGCATATTGACGAGGGGCGGAACGTGCCGATGTTTCGCACGAATCGCTCGTGCGCGGCGGCGGGGCGGTTTGCCGGGCCGCTGGTGGTGAGCATGCGGCCGTATCGGCGCGAGCAGATCGACGACGTGGTGCGGATCAGCGCAGAGTTTCCGCGGATGCATGGCGGGCCGGTGCATGTGGGCGATCCGGCGGCGCTGGGGATTGCGGATGTGACGAGGCCGGACTTCGGCGAGGCGGTGACGATTCGCGACGATGAGATGCCCGTGTTTTGGGCATGTGGCGTGACGCCGCAGCTTGCGTTGCTTGCCGCGAAGCCGGAGATTGCGATCACGCACAGCCCGGGGCATATGTTTGTGACCGACTTGAAGGACGAAATGTTTCGCCAACCGCAGGATGCCGGAAAATGAGCTCGATGAGTACGGAGCGACGTAGTTCGCACGACATTACGCCGCCGTTCGACATTGCGTCGGTGCGGGAACGGTTTCCCGCGCTGCAGCGTTCGGTCGGCGAGCGGCCGGCGGTGTTCTTCGACGGCCCGGCGGGAAGTCAGGTGCCGCGGCGGGTGATCGACGCGATGGCCGAGTACTTGGCTTACCGCAACGCGAATCACGGCGGCGTGTTTGCCACGAGTTTGGAGAGCGACGCGATGCTCGACGCGGCGCATCGGGCGGCGGCGGATTTCGTCGGCAGCGACGATGCGGGCGCTGTCGACGCGGGGACGGTCGATCCAGGCACGGTGGCGTTCGGCGCGAATATGACGACGCTCACGCTGGCTCTCAGTCGGTCGCTGGCACGGACTTGGAAGGCCGGCGATGAGGTGATGGTGACACGGCTCGATCACGATGCGAATGTGACGCCGTGGGTGCTGGCAGCCCGTGACGCCGGAGCGACGGTGCGGCACGTGGAGATTCGCCGCGAGGATTGCACGCTCGATCTCGACGATTTTCGCGCGAAGCTCTCGCCGCGGACGCGGTTGGTGGCCGTGGGCTGTGCGTCGAATGCGGTAGGGACGATCAATCCGGTGGCCGAAATGACGCGGCTGGCGCACGAGGTCGGATCGCTGGTGTTTTTGGACGCGGTGCATTATGCGCCGCATGCGCTGGTCGACGTGGCGGCGTGGGATTGCGATTTCCTGGCTTGCTCTGCTTATAAGTTTTTTGGGCCGCACGTGGGCCTTCTGTGGGGACGGCGGGAACTGCTGGAATCGCTGGCACCGTACAAGCTGCGGCCGGCGTCGGACGAATTGCCAGAGCGATGGATGACCGGGACGCAGAACCACGAGGGGATCGCGGGCGCATTGGCGGCGATCGACTATCTGGCCGACTTGGGGCGGCAGGTGGCGGGCGAGGTGGCGTCGCGGCGGTCGGCGCTGGCGGCGGCATATCGGGCGATCGAAGGTTATGAGCGGGCGCTGACTAGTCGATTGCTGGACGGACTGGCTCGTTTGCCGCGGATCAAGGTGTGGGGGATTACGGATCGCGACCGGATGGCCGAGCGGATGCCGACGATCTCGCTGACGCACGAGGCGATTTCACCGGAGGCGATCAGTCGGCGGCTGGCGGAGCGGGGCATCTTCACTTGGAGCGGCAACTACTATGCGTTGCCGCTGACCGAAGCCCTCGATCTGGAACCCGAAGGCATGGTACGCGTCGGGCTGTTACACTACAACACGAAAGATGAAGTCGACCGGCTGCTCGAAGAACTAGCGGATCTCAACTAGTCGCACTGCCTCTTGACTCCTGACTGCCAATCAAATGTCCGTTTATCCCACGAAACTCGCGATCGATCCGGACGACCACTTGTCGATCGAGTGGAGCGATGGCCGGCGGTTGCGATATGGGTTTCGACGGCTGCGCGATGCGTGTCCCTGTGCGACGTGCCGCGAGAAACGCAATGCTCCGCCGCCGCCGGCGAATCTGCTGACGGTTCTTTCGCCGCAAGAAACCGAGCCGTTGCGGGTTGCGGGGATGAAGCCGGTGGGAAACTATGCGTACACGATCGCATTTAGCGACGGGCACGACACCGGCATCTACTCGTTCGAGCGGCTGCTGGAATTGGGCGAGACCGCATCCGCCGCGCAGGCGTAGCGTTCGCGCGCGGCGACGAAACGCTGGCAACCCATTTCCGCCTGGATTGGCGTAGCTTACTTGCCGCCGACGCACCAACCGGTCGACGCGGCGTTCATGGCCGTTTCGTAGAGCTTCTCGAAATCCTCGCACGGCTCCTTCATGGCCGCGCGAATCCGCGTCAGGAATTCACGCTCGCGGGGGAGAATTTCGTGGTCGGAATAGATCATCTTCAGCAAGTAAAACCGCTCGGTCGGCGAAATTTCGCCGTCGTCGAGCATGACGTGTTCGAGCGTGTCGAAGAAGACGTTGTCGAACGCCGGGTCGCGGTCGCGTGCGCCGCAGTAAAGCTCGACCAGCAGTTTGACGTCGTCCAAGTCGAGCTTGCCGTCTTGCACGACCGCTTCGCCGATCATGTCGAGTTCGTCGCTGCCGATTGCCATGTCGGCCAAAATCGTCGTGAGCAATTCACCGAGCCGCTTCATGGTTCGCTCCGTTAGCAGGATGTTCGTGGGCGCCGAGTGGGCGCGATGGCAATTTGTTGCGTCGTTCGTTTAACCACAGAGGGCACGGAGGAAGAGCACTGAGGAAATAAGAGGGAATACAGGGTGCTGTGGATTCCGCGCGACTGCGAGATGGATGTTGGGTGGCGTCTTGTTTGGGCTGCGCGAAAGCTTAGCTTGTCGTGGGCGTGGATTCGGCGGGCCGAGGCATCGGCGCGTGGGCGACGTATCGCGGCCGTGGTGGCGTTGCGATGGGTATGCGGGTTGTGCTCGTTGCGCGGCTGTCGCGGGGGAGGCTGGGCGATTAGACTGGCGTTTTCGGGGCAGATACTTCGATTCTTTTCGCGTTTCCGAGCGAGGCGACTACCATGCGAATTCCTTGCGTTGCGCTGCTTGTTGTGTCGTTCGTTTTTAGCACCGCCGCCACGCTGCGGGCGGCCGACGTGGAATTCACGCGGACCGAAGACGTCGTCTACGGACGCAAGTGGGGCATGGCCCTGACGATGGACGTGTTCCGGCCGGCGGAGAATCAGGACGTGAAGCAGAACGGCGCGGGATTGATCTTTTGCGTCAGTGGCGGGTTCCATTCGAGCAAGCAAGCGATAAGCGCGTCGTTCGTGCAGCCTTTCGTGAATCGCGGCTATACGGTGTTCGCCGTCGTGCACGGGAGTCAGCCTAAGTTCACGATTCCGGAGATCGTGGCCGACATGAATCTGGCGGTGCGGTACATCCGAGCGCACGCCAAGGGCTACGGCGTCGAAGGCGAGAGATTGGGCGTGTACGGCGGATCGGCCGGCGGGCATTTGTCGCTGATGCTCGGCACGACGGGTAAGGACGGCGACGAGAGCGCACGCGACCCGTACCTTCGCCAGTCGAGCCGCGTGAAAGCCGTGGCTTGCTTCTTTCCGCCGACCGACTTTCTCAACTACGGCAAGGACGGCGAAGTCGCGCTCGGGACGGGCGTTCTGTCGGGCTTCAAAGCGCCGTTCGATTTCACCGAACTGGATGGTAAGACGAACAGTTTCGCTCCGATCACCGACCAGAAACGCCGCGAGAAAATCGGCCGCGAGATTTCGCCGGTTTACCATGCAACGGAGGACGACGCGCCGACGCTGATCGTGCATGGCGACGCCGATAAGCTGGTGCCCATCCAACAGGCCGAGATCATGGTCGCAAAGCTCAAAGAAGCCGGCGTGACGGCGGAATTGGTCGTCAAGAAGGGCGCGGCGCACGGCTGGAGCGGAATGGATAAGGACTTGGAGACGTTCGCCGACTGGTTCGACAAGCATTTGGCGAAGGAGTAGCCGTGTCGCCGCCGTCGGTTTGTGCAAGTTTAGCCGGTTGAACGTTGGCCACGTGCCGGGTATAGGTTAGCGTTCTCGATCGCTGGTGAGATTCGATTGAAGGAGCAACGACATGGCCCGCAAGATTGACTGGAGTTACCACCGCGGCGGCTGAACGTCGTGCGGCAAGGCGCAAGAGTTTCTTGCGAAAGCGTCGGTCGTGGCCGAAGAAGTGGTCGATGCGCGGAAGCACGCGATGTCCGCGGAAGACGCGCTCAAGCTAGCGGCGGCTGCTACGGATATTTACGTGGCCAAGGGAAAGAAGGTCGTCCACCTGAACGTCAAGAAGGACGCGCCCGACGCCGAGACGCTCACGAACCTGCTCGTCGGCCCAACGGGCAACCTCCGCGCACCGACGCTTCGCCTGGGCAAGACACTGGTCGTTGGCTTCAACGAAGCAATGTACGAGAAATTGATTTCATAGTCTCAGGCCTCCATTCGTCAGTCCCTACTCCATAGCGCCTACTTCATGCCCCGCATCAACAACGCCCTGATTAGTGTCAGCGACAAGACCGGCCTGGCCGATTTTGCCCGCGGTCTCGTGGCCGCCGGCGTAAAGATTTACAGCACCGGCGGAACGCGCCGCCATTTGGAAGAGGCTGGGTTGGCCGTCGAGGACATTGCCAGCTACACCGGTTTTCCGGAGATGATGGACGGCCGATTGAAGACGCTGCATCCCAAGGTGTTCGGCGGCATACTTTGTCGGCACGATCGGCCGGACGACATGTCGGCCATCGGCCAACACGGCATCGAGACGTTTCCGCTGGTGGTGGTGAATCTGTATCCGTTCGCGGGCACGATCGCCAAGCCCGGCGTGACGCTGGGCGAGGCGATCGAGCAGATCGATATCGGCGGGCCGAGTTTGGTGCGGGCCGCGGCGAAGAATCATGCGTTCACGACGATCGCCACGGACGCTTCGCAGTACGGTGCGATCCTGGATGAAGTGAAGGCCGGCGGCACCACGACCGATGCATTGCGGTTTCGACTGGCGGCGGCGGCGTTTGCGCACACAGCCGCATACGATGCGACGATTGCCGAGTATTTCGCGCGGCAGGACGCGGGGCGCGGCACAACGACTTCGGGCGACGCCGGGGCTTCGGGGGACACCGGTTCTACGGGGGACACCGTGAAATTCCCGCCGACGCTTAGTATGACGCTCGACCGCGTCGAGGAGTTGCGTTATGGCGAGAACCCGCATCAGGCGGCTGCGCTGTACGTTGCGTCCGCCGCCACCGTGCTGGGCGGTGCGTTGGGGCGGGCGAGTCTCGTTTCCGCTCGCAAACTCAACGGAAAGGAACTGTCGTACAACAACCTGCTCGATCTGGACAGCGCGGTGGCGATCGCCCGGTCGTTGGTCGAAGACGATCCGCGGCGTGCCGGCGCGGTCGTGATCAAACACAATAATCCGTGCGGTGCGGCGACGGCCACTTCCTTGGCCGAGGCGATGCGAGCGGCGCTCGATGGCGATGCGACGAGCGCGTTTGGATCGGTGATAAGCGCTACGCGGACGATCGACGCCGCGACTGCCGAAGTGTTGGTGGAGCCAGATCGGTTTGTCGAGGCCATCGTCGCGCCGGACTTCGATCCGGCCGCGCTGGAGATTCTGACGACGAGGCCGAAGTGGAAGGCCAACGTGCGGCTCATGGCTGTCGGCGAGATCGATGCGGCGCGCCGCGATCTTCAATTCCGGCAGATCGACGGCGGCGTACTCGTGCAAGAAAGCGACGTGGGACTCGATCCGCCGGGCGATTGGAAGGTCGTCACGGCCAAGCAACCGACCGACGAACAAATGGCCGAGCTGCGATTCGCTTGGGCCGTCGTGCGGCACGTTAAGAGCAACGCGATTGTGCTGGTGACGGGCCGCGCGGTGTGTGGCGTCGGGGCAGGGCAAATGAGCCGCGTCGACTCGACGGAAATCGCCATTCGCAAGGCCGGCGACCGGGCCAAGGGAAGCGTGCTCGCCTCGGATGCATTCTTTCCGTTCGCCGATTCCATTCGTCAAGCCGCGGCCGGCGGCGTCGCGGCGATCATTCAGCCCGGCGGATCGCGGCGCGACGACGAAGTCATCGCGGCGTGCGACGAGCTTGGGCTGCCGATGGTGCTGACGGGCCGGCGGCATTTCAAGCATTGACGCATCGGCCCGCCAGCGGCGGATCGCCGGATATTCGCCACGCGACGCGCAATTCGCCTTTCCGCTCCGCAGCACGGCGGTCGTTTGGCCTTTGGGTCACGTCCCAGTTATGATGATACGATTGGCGCGATTTCACGACTGCCATCTGCTGCCGGGATATCAATTCCTTCGCGTCGCTTCGGCAGGAGCTTCAAACGAGACGCCATCCCGTAGCTGAGGGGCCGTATCATGTTCTCGTGCCGGAAAGCACTTCTGACGTTCGCGATTCTGCTGGTACCCATCGAGGGGCGAGCTGTCGAGAAGCAATGGGGCGGTCGCGGTTTTTTCGGGTTCGGTGATCCGGACAATTGGGCGCTGCCGGGGGAAGAGCCGCCGCTGCCGCCGCCAGGGGCCGGCGATGATGCGCTGTTTACGCCCACGTCGGGGGCGTTCTTCGTCGATTTTCAAGCGTCGCAGGCGAGCAACCTGGCGACGGTGACGGGACCGTACCGGTTTGTGCTGAACGGGAATCAGTACACGACCGATTTGAACGTCACGTCGACGGGCAGGCTGACGCTGGACGGCGGCACGGTTTTGGCCGGTGCGTTCGCGGTTGGCGCGGCGGCGGGGGACGATGCGCAGGTGTTCGTCGAGGGGGGCGCGGTTACGGTGACCGGCACGGAAGGGCTGGTGATCGGCGGCGCAGGTCGCGGCCGGTTTACGCTGACGGATGGCGCGGCGCTGTCGACGCCGAAGATCCAGTTGGGAACGGCCGCGGGCGGATTGGGCACGCTCTTCATCGAGAACGGCAGCAGCCTATCGCTGGGCGGAACGACGTTTCTCGGCCAAACGGGCGACAGCCAGGTATATGTCGAATCGGGTGGCAGCTTGACGCTGCATGCCGTGCGGTTCGGCACGGCCGCAACGGCCGACTTGTTTGTTTCCGGAAGCGACTCTTCGCTGACGATTCATACGGGCGACTTGAGGCTGGACGGCCCGGGCGCGACGCTGGCCGTGTTGGACGGCGCGAGTCTTGCGCTGCCTGCGAATCTGGTCGTGGGGGGAGCGGGCAATGGCTTCGTGGATTTGGAGGGAAGTCTGTCGGTGGCTGGCGATACCGTGATCGGTCGCGATGCGTCTTCGCAGGGGCGCGTGAGCATCGACGTCGATCAGCCGTCGAACTTCATCGTCAACGGCGATCTGACGGTCGGCGGCAGCGGCGAGGGCGAATTCACGGCCCAGGCGACGGCCGACTTCTCGCTGAGGGCCAACAATCTCGTGGTCGGCGACAATTTCGACGGCAGGATGGACCTCAATCAATTCGGAGACGGAAGCGTCGTCACCCAAAACGGCACGATCGGCAAGAACGCCTTGGGGAGCATGTTCTTATCCGAAGTGAACTGGGAAAACGCGAACGATCTGGTCGTCGGCGATCGCGGGAACGCGCTGCTTTCGGTGCTGGGCGGGGAGATTTCGACGCAGAATGCTTACTTTGGTCGCCAGGCCGGGTTTCAGGTGATCGGCGAGTTGTTGGGAAGCGAGGTGAAAGCATACGGATCGATGGTGATCGGTGGCAGTGAAACGGCGGCGGGAAGCCCGGTGATGATTTTGGTCGGGCAGGGGGCGACGCTTGCCGCGGGGCAGCGACTGACGGTTCATGCGGGGAGCACGTTGTTTATCGACGACGGAGTGTTGACGTCGGATGTTGGTCCGATCGTCGTTCCTTCGCCGAGTGCGGGCGGCTCGCGTGGGGTTGGCTCGCCTGGGGCCGGGGCGAGTTTCGACATCAGTGGCAATGTGGAATTCACTGGCGGCGGGTCGATCGACGCGACGAAGCCTGGGGATCAACTGATCATTTTCAATGGAGCAACGTTAAAGAAAAGCGGCGGAGCGACGAAGACGGCCACAGTCAATGCGCCCATCGGCGTCGCCGACGGGGGGCAGATTATCGTCGAGCAGGGAACGCTGAGTCTGCGCGGCGGAGGCCAGTTCGCGGGGAGAAATGGAATTTTGGCGTCGCAACCGTTTATCGTCAAGCCGGGCGCGACGCTGAGTCTCGAGTCGAGCGATGCAAATCCGAAGACGTATTCGATTCTGAGCGGCGATCAACTCATGGCCGGCGACAACGGTGCGCGCAGCGTGGCAAAGGTCACGGTCGGCGACAATGCGATTCTGTCCATCTCCAACGGCTCGAAACTCACTGTGGACATGGGCGATACGGTCGCCGGAGGCGCCAATGGCTTCGTGCTTACCGGTAGCGGGCGAATCGAAGGCAGTGGCGAATTCGAGAACAGAGGTCGAATGGAATGGAGCGGCGGTGAAATCGCCGTCGCGAATTTCAAGAATAGCGGCGGAGTGACGATGAAAGGATCGACTCCACTGGTACTTAGGGGAAACTACGAAACCGCGTATACAGGCGGCGTTCAACAGGAAGCGAAGTTGATTTTGACAAACGGAGCGCGCGTTACAAACACTTTTTTTTGGCTGATACGGGATGATATCGAGGACGTGCTGACCGGCGGCAGCTTTAGGAACCGAGGGAGCGGAACGCTGTACTTCGATTCACGGTTTCTTCCGGCGCCGGGCAAGACGGTCAATATCGCCACGACGTTTTCGAACCGGGCCAACGTCATTGTCGGCGACTCGGCTGGAAGCGCCGTGGGTGTGGGGACTCTGTCGTTCAGCGGCAACGTACAAGAGGTCGTGGGCGATGCGTTGGTCGGTGGAGAGTGGACGATTAAGCGAGACGGCGTGCTCGATCTCAAAGGGACCACGATCAAACGCCTCGGCACGACGACGGGGGCCTTCACCACCATCACCATCCATGAGAATGGCGTATTCCAACGGCTCGAACTGGAAGAAGTTCGGAAGTCGGGAACGCTGAATGTGCACCAGACGTTCGACATCAGTTCCAACTTCGTGAATCGCGGTGTCATTCACGTTGATGCTGCGTTTTTTTCTCCCGGCGCGAGCACGTTACGAATTGACGGCAACTTTGAACAGTGGGGAAAGTTGTTCATCGGTGACCGCATTGGCGGCTCGAAGGTCGAGGTGCGCAACGGCGATGTGACGTTATACGGAGGATCGGAAACGGAGATTAACGGCCAACTTCGAATGTTCACCACGGGCAAGCGATTTCGCATTGATGGCGGCAAGCTGACCGGCACGGGCGCGATCAACGGGGCGAAGGTGGAGGCCGTGCGCGGTCAGTTGAGGACTCGGGCGAGTAGTCTCGTCGTGGGTGGCGGAAGCCCGAGTCCGATTGCCGGAGATGTGGGTCCGCTCGGTGTGTTTGCCGCGGGGCCGGCGGACGAACCGCCGAGCTTTTTGACGTTCGGCGACGGTTACTTTCAGGGGGCCGAGGCGACGCTGGACGCGGAGATTGCGGGGACGCTGCCGGGCGTTGGGTACGGCCAACTGCATGTCATTGGTGCGGCCGAATTTGAAGTGGGCACGAGCATTTCGCTGAGCATCCTCGACCCAGACGATCCGGGGGCGAATCCGAATCCGTTCCTGCCTGACGTGGGCGATGTGTTCGATTTGGTCGTCGCCGATTCGATCGTGGTGCCAGACGAGAACGATCTGAACTCGCTGCTTGAGTCGCCGCTGTGGTTCTATTTTCAGCCGAGCATTTTCGACCTGCCGGACAGTCGTCAGTCGCTGCG
>JAJDEG010000340.1 GCA_029259895.1 Planctomycetota bacterium | reverse complement strand
GCTTCGAGCCGGTCGGCACCGTCGGCCGATTGGAGGACGAACCGCCAACCGTCGCGCGAGGCCGCCACGCCGGGCGTTCCGCCGGCCGACTCGCAGAACAACACATACTCCGGATTCCGCACGTCCATCACCAGCCTCGATAACGACTTAGGTCGTCTGGCCGCGTCCGTGCGGGTGGATTCCTCTTTCAAGTTGGATGTACCAACTCGATTACGTTATCGGCAACGTCGACGCGGTTTCGCCAGTTTGTCTAGCTTATTATTTTGACGCGGGCGCGATGGAATGAGATGCCCTACGGATGACGGACGCGGCGGGGGCGGTCGATCGTCGATGGAGAATGAGTTCGCCGATCCGCACTGGCGGAGCCAGTGGCACCCCGGCGGCTCGTCAGATTCCAGGCATGCGTTGCCTTCGAGTTGCCGACGAAGTCTAATCTCGCCGCGAGGCATCGGGGATCTTGCCGACTTTATTCAGCGACTTCTGGATCCTGAGCTTCTGCAGTCCCGAAGCCGCGGAAAGAGCTTTGCGATACCAGAAGTCTGCCGCTGCGAGATAGGCTTGCCGGTCTTCGCCCGTCGACGAGTCGGCGATCGACAACCACGCGTCGCCCAAAGTGAACTGCTCGTCGGTCGAATCCGGCCCCGCCACGTCCTTTTGTGCGGCCATCTTGAGTTGCTCGTCGCTGCCTTTCGCGAGATGCGTCAGCCCTTTCGCCCAGTCCCCTTCGAAGACGATCAAGTGCTTGCCGACGACGAGATTCGCCTTGGCATCCTCCGGCATGGCCTTGAGTTGTTTAACCGCGGCCTGATAGGCATCCCACCGCGAGCGTTCGTTGCGAATGCGCACATTGAGCGCCCGCAGGCGGCGGACCAGTTTCGGGTTGCTATTCGCGCCGCTGCTCGCCCGAACGACCGTCGCTGCTTCTTCGTAACGCCGCGCAGCGATTGCTTCCTCGATAACCGTAACGGCAATCTCCGCCAATTCCGTCCGTCCGGCGGTCGTGCGGACTTGCGACGAAAGCCGCTCAAAGAGCGCCGCGAGCGACTTGATCGCATCGACGTCGAACCACGCCGTGATCTGGTCGTTGGCCTGCACGGCGGCGGCAGGACTCGCGGCATCGACCGCCAAATCCAGGGCAGTTTTCAGCATCGCATAGCGTTCTACCGCGCTGTAGTCCGACTGACCGCCCAACTCGGTGATCTTGCGTGCCAGTTTTTCCTTGTCGTCCGGCGTCTTCGCATTCGCCAATTCATCTTTGAACAATTGTTGAATCAGCTTTTCCGTTTCGGCCACGGCTGCCGCGTCCGGCATCTTTAGGTTCGCCTTTTTCGCCAACCGTGGGCGAAGTCCCGCCGCATCCTTCATCGCTGGATTTGCTTTCGCCGTATCACTCGGAATGGGCTGCTTCGTAGCCGGGGCCACCAGCGACCACAATCGCACGGTCTTGTCGGCGCTGGCCGACGCCAGAAAGATCCCGCTCGGAAAGTACACGAGATTCGTGACGGGGCCTTCGTGTCCGTTGAGCGTGAGCACCGACCGGCCGGTGGCCACGTCCCAAATGCGAACAGACTTGTCGCGGCTGGCGCTGGCAATCGACTTCCCGTCCGGTGCAAACGCCACGTCGTTGACTTCGTCCGCATGTCCCTTGAACTCGCGGACCATCTGCCATGCGTCTTCTTGTTGCCAATCCTTCCACAGCCGCAACGAACGGTCGCTGCTGGCCGTGACGATGAATTCTCCGTTCGGTGAAAAAGAAACGCCCCGCACATCGGCGTCGTGCGTCATCATGCGGCTTATCGATCTAGGCGGCCGGGCCGTGGACCAAACGTATGCCTCGCCGTCGCCGCCGACCGTCACGACGAACTTGCTGTCCGAAGAAAAAGCGCAGTCCCAGCAACGCTCCTTGTGCGTCACCAAAGCCAGCGTATCCCCAGGAGCGTCGAAGAATCGTAAATCGGACAGCCGATTTTGATACGTCGTCATCATGCACAAACCATCGGGGGCGACCACCAGACTCGTCGTCGGCACATTACGCCCGATGATTCGCATTCGCTGTTGCCCCGAGGGGCGATCCCAAAGTCGAATATTGCGATCTTCAAACTCGCCACGGCCCGAAGCGGTGACGGTATCCTTTCCGTCGGGCGTGAAGGCGACTCCACCGACGGGCGACTCGTCGCTCCGTAGGCGATGCACCGGTTTGAGCGTCTTGAGATCGTAGACAATGACTGTCTTGTCGTCGCTTGCGGAAGCAAGCTGGCGACCGTCGCGCGACACCGCGACACAGTTCACAGCACCCACGTGGTTTGCAAAACGGTGGATCTCGCCCGGCGCGGCGACATTCGCAAAGCGGGCCGGCAATTCCGCCGAAGGATTGACCGCCGTCGCTGGTCGTTGCCCCACGGCGACCGAGAACGGACACACGATGGAGAGAAGGGATGCATAAAACGCCATCGGCGGTGCGAACTGGCGTCTCACATCGACGCGAGACAATCGTAGCGCTGGCATGGAAACCTCGGCTGCACTTGGCTCGGCTGCACTTGGATAGTCGAATCGGCCAGTTTCGCGGCCCACTCTTTCCAGGAAGCAAAGACTCCAAAGATTATCCACCCCACCGAATAGCGGTGCAAGCTATTTCGCGCACGTGATTTAACCGGGCTTTTTCACTCTCGATATGAATCGAACGTCTGATTCTGGTGAGTGGCTTGGGCGTGGGATCTGGGCGCAGCGGCCCCTTGCCCGTGGTTTGTCGTTGGCTTGGCGTTGCGGGAGAGAGTGGACGCGATAAGAGTTGCCGCGCGACTCGCGGCAGACGCGGCGGGACGACCAATCGTCGATGGAGAGTGAATTCGCCGATCCGCACTGGCGAAAACGCCTGACGTATCGCACGACCGCAATTCAACCATTCTCGCGCGGTGCCACTGGCTCTGCCAGTGCGACACGCCGAACGTGCCTACCATCCTCGACTAACCGCGCTCCGATTCACCGACCTCCCGCGACGCGCCGAGGCCAACCCGTTGTGCCGCCGTCCTTCAAACGCCGCACCCCGCCCGACCGGCAGGTCTCCCGTGTCCGCACGCGCCTTGTTGAACAAACTCCTGGGGGGCCCCAGCACTTGCGTTCAATAATTCCTCCATTCTCCCCGTCGCGTTGTGCCGCGGTCGCGTTGTGTCGCGGTCTCCCGACCGCGGCACCCAAGCCGACCGAAGGTCTCAACCGACGCAATCTCTAAACGATCGCAAACTCTAAACCAAAAATCCGCCGAGTCACAATCGGCGCATCCTACGAACGAAATCATTTCCGTCGGCATTCTACCAGACGCCCCTCGTCCGCCAAAGCGACAATCAGCCACCCCCCGAACGCTGTTCGTCGTCGCGACGGCACCGCAAGCAAGCCAAGCCGGGCGGGCTGTGTCCGCCGGAGCCTCCGAGCACGAGCGAGAAACAAGTCGGCCGGCCGCCCACGAACAGAAATGCGACCTCCCGTCCAACGGAAAGCGCGTATCGCCAGCAAACGCGATGCGACAGGAACGCGTCGCCGCACGAAAACGGAACGAATGGTCGGCGCAGCCCACCCTGCGCTGCTGCTACTTGGCAAGAGCCAACTCGCGCGGCTGTTCCGTCGCCGAAAAATCGAACCGCGGATGCAGGCGGAGTTTGCGCGGGTCGACGCCGCACCAGTTTTTCAGGCGGACCAGGTCGTTGTCGACGGCGAACCGTTGAAGATGAAACGGGTCGTCGCCGGGGAAGTTGAAGCCGCCGTAAGCCGAGCAGACCGCTGCCATGCCGGCGTCGCGTGCGACATCGAAGGCCAGTTGGCTGAGATTGACCTGTTGGCCGAAGGGAAAGGCGAAGTAGCGCACGCTTTGGGACGTGATGCTTTCGAGTTCGGCCGCGCCGCCGGCGATTTCTTCTCTTAGCGCCTCGCGATCGGCGATCTTGCCAAGGTCGGCGTGCGTTCTCGTGTGGCCGCCGATGTCGATGCCGGATTCGGCTAGGGCGCGGATTTGTTCGGGCGTATTCGGTGCGTGGCGGACGCCGCGGGCGAGGTCGTGCTCGAACGGCCGCTGGTCGAGGATGTTCCGCGACGTGACGAAGTACGTGCAGGGGATGCGATGGCGGATCAAGAGCGGCAGGGCGCTGTCACAGTTGTCGGCGTAGCCGTCGTCGAACGTGATCGCCACGGCCGCGCGGCGGTTGCCCTGGCGAATGCGGCGTTGGGCTTCGGCGAGCGAGACGAGATCGACATTGGCCTGGAGCCAGGCGATTTGCCGCTCGAACGTCGCATTGGAGACGGTCCACGGCGTCGCCAGATCGTCGGCCACGCGGTGGTACATCGTGACCATGACGGGCGCATCGCCGCACCGTTGCCAGCGGCGACGGTTCGACCAGCGATACGGCGCCATTGCCGCGTAGTAGCCGCCCAGCATTGCCTGCGACCACCACGGTAACGCCGTTGAACGATTCGTTTGCAATGAACCGCACAGGCGCGGAGGCGCAGCGGACTTCGAGTCCGATAATCGCTCACCACCAAGGCTTTGCGTCGTTGCGTCGTTGCGGTTCATTTCAAATCGGTTGCGGCCGAGGGGCACGCCACGTCTCGCCGTTTCAACATGATGCTGCGTTACGACGCGTTGCCGCTGTCGGTCGGCACGACGCCGGTCGTCTGTAAGCCGACTTTGACGATCCGCTTCAACCCATCGCCGGCTTTCCAGGCGCGGTTCCGCCAGCGGGCCGCCGCTCGCGGGGCGACGACGCGGAGCACGATGCTTTTTCTCGGCTCGGCGCGGAAATGGGCTTTATACGGCTCGTCGCCGCGGAGGAAGTCGATGGCCGATAAGCCATCGGCAATCGCCTGACGAATTAGTGCGACCGTGATGGCTCGGCCCGGCTCGTCGTCGATCAGTTCGGGCGCGACGCCGGCCTGATAGGCGAACGAGATACCGCCGGCGGTGAGGTGATATTCCGCAGCGGCCGGTTTGCCGTCGATCTCCAGCCAGTCGAGCCGCAGCGTTTGGGCGTTGGCCATCCGCTGCGCCACGTCGCGATGAAATGCGGCGAAGCGCGGCGATGCGAAGCACCCCGCTTGGCCGAGCGCTTGCCGGCGTCGTTGGTGCAGGTCGATCAAATGGTTCCAGGCGACGTCGAACGCCGCGGCGTCGAACTGCGAACCGCCACGAATGGAGTGCAGTCGCGCTCGGCCGGTGTCGAGCAGTCGCGTTTCGATGCGCCTCAATTGCTTGCGATGCGACTTCGAGACGCCAGCCAGATAGGCGTCCCACGACGTCGGCAATGTCAGTCGCCAGCAATTCAATCCCGACCGCCGCGCGACCGCCGCGTCGCGGCTTTGGAACGCCTCGGCCAGACGGCGCATCGTGGCGTCGTCGGCGTCGATTCCGTCTAGATCCAGGGCGTCCCATCGGCTCGCCGCCGTCTCGCATAGATATTCGGCCAGCGCGATTGCGACCGGCTGGCCAAATTCCGGTGTCGCGAGCACCGACATATAGTCGGAACAGACTTCGCCGCTGCCGAGAAATCGAAGAACGCGCCCGCCGGTCCGCGTTGGCTCGATGTACCACGGCGCGATGCCAATGAGTTGGCCGGCCGTATCTCGAACGGCGAGCACAAACAGTTCGCTGCCGGGTCGAGCGCCGTGCGGACGTTCGTTACCCGGCGGCGCGGCGTCTGGCGACGTTGCGTCGGACTTGCCGCCGCTTGGCGATGTTCCGTAGTGCGCCCACCAGCGGGCGAGCCATTCGTGGCGACGAAAGGGCACGCCGCCGGCAAGGCAGTTCCAATCTGTCGTCAATGCGGACAATTCGTCCGCAGACGCAACGCGAGTCACATACATGGGCGGTTGTGTGGATCTTGGGGGCAGGTTCAATCAGCAGATGCGTCCAGCAGATGTGTCGCAATGTCGATATGCAAGTCTCGTTCACAACGTGGCGGAAGCAACCGCGTAGTCAGCGAATCACCCGCTTTCGGCGAAATGTGGCGTTTCCACCGCGGGGGTGCGCGCGTGCGTTGCGAACCGGCGGCGGCATCATGTCGCCGATCCGCCACGCTGCACCCTCTCACCTGCCGGCACGATGAATCGCTTGGCGCGGCGCAATCGCTACGTTCGATCCATGCGTGCTTCGCGATCGCTTTGACCCGCAGTTTTCGGCGGCCTTCGCCGTGGCGGCATTCGGTTTGCTCCTTGGCAAGGCTCCGCGCCGCCGACCGAAGAATTCGCTCCGACGCGGCCGAATAGACGCAACTTACACTTGTGGAATGAACACCGAGGTTTTCGCAGCATGGCAAATCGTTCGACGCACACACCGAGTCCCCTTGAAGTCTTCCACCTAATGAACAAGCACCGCGCCCGCTGGATCGTGCCGACCGTCGCATTCGCGGCGGCGGCCCTCGTGTATGCGTTGGTCAAGAGCGACACCTGGGAAGCGTCCCAGGCCCTCGTCGTTCGCAACGAAGCCCACGGCCCGAGTGACCGGCCGGGCAAGTTCGCCGCGACGGATGAAATGAAGACCGTTCAAGAAACGATCGTCGAGTTGGCCCGCAGCGACAGCGTGCTGGAGACGGCGCTGCGTCAAGTTGGCCCGCCGGCGAGCGTGACCTCGCTGAGCGAAGAGGCGTTGACTTGGCCGTCGGCTCAAGACATCGACGACCTGCGCGGCAACGTCAAAGTCACGCCGCCCAACGGCGCGGAATTCGGTAAGACCGAGGTGTTCTACGTTCGAGCCGTCGCCAGCGACCGCCAGCGAGCGCTCGAACTGACCACGGCCATCGTCGACGGTTTGCAGGGCCGATTCCAAAAACTGCAAAGCGACAACGCTACGAGCATGATTCAGGAATTGGAGCGGACGGCGCAACTGGCGGACAACGATCTCGCCGCCGCCACGGCCAAGTTGACCGAGTACGAAATGAACGTTGGCAGCGACCTGTCGGAGTTACGAATCCTCAACGACACGCCGTCTGGCAATAGCGACCTGCGTCAAAAGGTCGTGGCGGTCGAGAATGAACTTCGCGACGCGGTTACGCAACAGCGTGCCGCCGCCGAATTGAGCGAATTGCTTGCCCAGGCGAAACACGATGAAACGAGACTCGTCGCCCTGCCGGATCGGTTGCTCAAATCGCACGCGACGCTGTCGCGATTGATCGAAGGTCTCAGCCAGGCACGGCTAAGAACGTCGACGCTGCTGGGCAGCAAGTCCGACGCTCACCCGTTGGTCATCGCCGCGAAGGCCGAGGAGTTGGAAGTCGTCGCGAACCTCAAACGCGAACTGGACAATTCGGTCCGCATCGCCGCGGTCGAAGAGAATCTACAAACTGACCGCGTCGAGACACTTCGTTCGCAGTTGGCGAACGTCCACGCCCGGCTCGAACGGCTCGCCGCATTGCGTGCCGAGTACGGGAACCGAGTCGCCGTGGCAAAGAGTCGCGAGAAACTATCGGAAGATGCTCGCCGCAACCTCGCCGACGCCCGTGCGAGCCACGCGGCCGCGGCCAGCGCGAGCCTCATCAATCGCATCGACGAGGCAACGACCGGCCCGCGACCGACCGGACCCGGTAAGAGCACGATCGTACTCGTCGGCATGGTCGGCGGCATGTTGGTCGGCTTCGGAATCGTATTCTTGACCGTTCCGGCCACAATCGACGATCGACAGTCGGCGTCAGCCGCCGCGAGCAACGGCACGTCGTGGAAGCCGCACAACCCGCAAACCGTCGAGTCGCTGGTCAAGACCAACGGCGCACTATCGTTGAAACAAGCACTGTCGAAGATTTCGCAACAGTCGTCGCGTTGGAACTGAGCCGACGCAACGGACCACTTCGCTCCTCAGCCTCCAGCCCCCAGCCTCTATTCATGTCCTTCATCCTCGCCATTATCGCGATCGTCGCTCTGGCGTGGACGCCGATTCTGTTGGTCCGCTCGTCGCTAGCCTTGGCAGGCGTGGTATTCGTAGTTCTGGCGAACTGCTTTTCGCTCGAGTTCATGTCGATTGACGTGGGACCAATCAACATGTCGATTGAGCGGCTGTTTCTGCTCGTACTACCGGTCGCCTACGTCGTTCAACGCCGCCTGGGTCGGCTCGATCCCAAGCCATTGGGCCACGCCGACTGGGCGCTGCTCGGCTTCGTCGGTTTCGCCGTCGTTAGCACGTTTCTGCACGACTGGCGCTCGGCCAGTGCGTTCGGTGCGCCCGTCATCCAGCACTTGATCAACGGTTATGCGATTCCGCTCGTGCTATTCTGGATCGTTCGTCAGACGAAGATCGAGGCCCGCGAACTGCGCGGCGTCTACGTTGGCTTCGTCGCGTTCGGCGTTTACCTCGCGCTGACCGGCATCGCGGAATCGTTCGGTGCCTGGAGCCTGGTGTTTCCCAAGTACATCGCCGACGCCGAGATCGGCCTACACTTTGGCCGCGCTCGAGGGCCGATGGTGCATTCGGTCACTTACGGCATGACGCTCGCCACGAGCATGTTTTGCGGATGGCTGCTTTGGCCGGGTTCGTCGCGAGCGACGAAGCTCGCGATCATCGCTCTCGTGCCGCTGATGCTCGCCGCGCTGTATCTAAGCAAAACACGTAGCGTGTGGCTCGGCACGGCGCTGGGCACGGGCGTTCTGATGCTCACGCAACTTCGCGGCGCGTGGAGGCCGCTGCTGCTCGGCGGCGGCGTTGGCGCTGGCTTGCTCGTCGCCGTGCTCAATTTCGATCGCATCGTCGCGTTCGACCGCAAAGACAACACCGCCGCGCAGACCCGCGAATCCGTCGAGGCCCGCGCGAGTTTCCTGTACGTCTCTTGGCAGATGTTCAAGGACCGTCCGCTGCTCGGCTTCGGTTTCGGCCAATTTCCGACCGCCAAACTGCCGTACCTTTCCGACCGCGATACCGAGTTGCAACTCGAATCGATCCGCCCCTGGTCGCACCACAACACGTACTTGAGCGTGCTGACCGAACTCGGCGTAGTCGGCCTTACGCTTTTCCTGGGCATATTCGCCGCCTGGGCGATGCGCGGTTGGCATTTGATTCGCGACGCGGAAGCGCCGGCCTGGGTTCGAGACCACGGCGCGCTCATGCTCGCCGTTCTTTCCATGTACGCCGTGCAATGTATGTTCCACGAGATGTCGTTCACCGCGCGGGACAACTCCGTTCTCTTTCTATTCGCCGCGCTTACCAGCGGCCTCTACGCAATGGCCGTTCGCCCGGCTGCGGAATTCGGCACGAGGCCAGTTCTCGGCTGGCAATGGCTGGGCGGGCGCAAAGCGTCCGTTTCTTGAACGTCGCGCTTTCCATTGCACGCATTGTGCAACGGCCTCGACTGCGTCAGAATCACGGCATCGCCGCGTGGGACGATAGGCCGCGGCGATAGGCCTCGTCGGGAGGCCTCGTTGGGCCGATTGCCAGTGATTTCTATGCTCGAACGCCGTGAGAAAGACATGATGCGCCTACGGACTATTTTGTCGCTCATTATCCTGACCCTGTCGTTTTCCGGTCTAACCGCCGCTCGGGCGGCCGACCTTCCCGACGGCGTGACGCTCGTTCGCACCGTCGAGGAGATCACGGAGTACAAACTCGAATCGAACGACTTGACCGTGTTGTTGCTGCCGGACCATTCCGCGCCGGCCGTGACGTTCATGGTGACGTATCGCGTCGGCTCGCGGAACGAATCGTACGGCACGACCGGCGCGACGCACTTGCTCGAACACCTAATGTTCAAGGGGACGTATCGCCACAACAAGGACAGCGGCAACGGCTTCGACCAGCTTCTCGAACGGACCGGCGCGATCACCAACGCCACGACGTGGCTCGACCGCACGAATTACTTCGAGACCGTGCCGCCGAAGTATCTGTCGCTGGTCGTCGGGCTAGAGGCCGATCGGCTGCGAAACTTGCGACTTCGCGAGGAGGATCGCCGGCCGGAAATGACCGTGGTGCGCAACGAATTCGAGCGCGGCGAGAACCAGCCGTCGCAGGCGCTGGAGAAAGAGGTTTGGGCGACCGCCTATCACGCTCATCCGTATCACCACAACACGATTGGCTGGCGAAGCGACATCGAAAAGGTGTCGATCGAGAAGCTCCGCGAGTTCTACGATACGTTTTACTGGCCCGACAACGCGACGGTGACGATCATCGGCGACTTCGATCCGGCGGCCGCATTAGAGCTAATCAAGCGACACTACGGCGCGATCGGCCGCGCACCGCGGGCGATTCCACAGGTCTATACCGAAGAACCGCCGCAGACGGGCCAGCGCCGCGTGACCGTCAAGCGGCCCGGCGAGTTGGGCGTCGTGATGCTGGCCCACAAGATGCCGCCGGGCATGCACGCCGATTTTCCGCCGCTCGAAGTGCTGAGCGTCATTCTCAGCGACGGTCGCAACAGCCGCATGTATCAAGCGCTGACCGACAAGAGCCTGACCACCAACGTATCGGCATCGCCCATGTTCAGCCGCGATCCGACGCTCCATTTGACCACCGCCGAGCTAACGCCGGGCACGACGCACGCCGACGTCGAGGCCAAGCTGATCGAAGAATTGCAGCGCGTCATCGACGACGGCGTAACGGCCGACGAAATTGCTACCGCCGTCGCCAAGAACACGGCCAGCACGGCATTCTCGCGCGACGGCTCGTTTGCGATGGCCGCCGCGGTGAATGAATGCATTGCGACGGGCGATTGGACGCTTTTCTACACGCTCGACGAAGCCATCGCCCGCGTCACGCCCGCCGACGTGCAGCGCGTGGCGAAGAAGTATTTCCGCGAGGATCAGCGAACGACCGGCTGGTTCATTCCGCACTTTCCGCAGAACGAGGAACTGCCGGCCGAAGGCGCGACGAGCGCTGTCGGAGGCGAATCTCTTCGTTCAGCGGGCCGCACGTCGGCAGTCGTGGGAGACGAAGGAGGCAGGAGACAGGAGACGGGAGCGAGTGGCCCTATCGCCAATCTCGACGCACTACCCGCTGGCGACGACTTCGTCTCGTTCAACGACGGCGACACTCCGCAAGTCGCCGACGAATCCGCCAGCAAGATCGCGCCGCGCATCGCCCGTAAGCGGGTCGGTGGACTGGACGTGTTGATCTGCCCGACCGGCGCGAAGAACGTCATTACGCTCGTCGGTTCGTTCCCCGCGTTCGACGCGGACAACCCAGTGCTGGCGTCGCTGACCGCCGACATGCTCGAGCGGGGCACGGCAAAACACGACGCCAACACGATCGCCGCGATGCTCGATCAGGTCGGCGCTCGGATGGCGTTTGCGAGCGACGCTACGACCGTGCGATTCTCGGCGCGGTGCCTGAAAAAAGACGCGCCGCTGGTCGTGTCGCTGTTGGCGGAGCAGTTGCGCGGGCCGAGTTTCCCAGAGGAAGAATTTGAAAAGCTCCGCACGCAAAAGCTGGCCGCGGCCGAACAGTTGCGCGAAAGCACCGACGCGATGGCCGCGCTGGCGTTCGCTCGTGCGGCGTTTCCGGCCGGCCATCCGCAGCATCGAAGCATGCCCGACGAGATGATCGCGGCCCTCAA
>JAJDEG010000339.1 GCA_029259895.1 Planctomycetota bacterium | reverse complement strand
GTGATGGAGACCAATTTTTCGTATCCGCAGCCTTGGTTCTTGAAGGACCGCGGGTTTTTGTTTTTGCACACGCGCTATGGCGGGCGGGAGATCGACGTTCACGTGGGCCGGACGCTGGCGCTATGGACGAGCAAGGACGGGCGGACTTGGGACGCGCCGCGGGGCGTGGCCGGCATCGCGCAGGGCAGCTATCAGGTGAGTTGGACCGATGGGAAGCGTGTGGGGACCGCGTTCAATCATCATCCGCCGCCGCTGGGACTCAACGGCCGGGCGAACCTGTATTACATGCAGACGGACGACGGCGGCGCGACGTGGACGACCGCCGCGGGTGAGACGATCGAGCTGCCGGTCACGACGGTGAAGAACGACGCGCTGGTGTACGACAGCGTGAGCGAAAAGAAGCTGGTGTATCTCAAGGACGTGAACTTCGACGCCGACGGGCGGCCGGTGATCTTGTTTCTTACCAGCCGCGGTTACGAAGCGGGGCCGAAAAACGATCCACGCACTTGGCAGACCGCGCAGTGGACGGGCGAAGAGTGGGTGCGGCGCGAACTGACCACCAGCGACAACAACTACGATCACGGTTCGCTGTACGTCGAAGCCGATGGGACGTGGCGGGTGATCGCGCCGACCCAGGCCGGACCGCAGCAGGGAAACCCCGGCGGCGAAGTCGTGATGTGGACGAGCGGCGACGAAGGGGCGACGTGGAAGCGCGTTAGGCAACTCACGCGAGACAGCGGCATGAATCATACGTTCGTGCGGCGGCCGCTGTATGCCGAGGCGAAGTTCTACGCGCTGTGGGCCGACGGGCACGGGCGGGAGGCTTCGGATTCGCGGATTTACTTTACCGATCGCGACGGGACGCAGGTGTGGCGATTGCCGCAGCGGATGGAAGGTGAAGAGGAAGTGGTGGGCAGGGGGCAGGCGGCAGGGGACAGCGATTAGGGAATCGGCGAATAGGGAATCGTGGACAGTGCGCGAGGGATTGCTTTTCTTTTTATCGACGGGGAGTTCAGGTATATGTCGACGGCTCGAATTCTTGCTTTTGCTGGGAGCGTGCGGCGGGAGTCGTTCAACAAGTTGGCGCTGGCGATTGCCGTGCGCGGGGCGGAGGCGGCCGGGGCGGCCGTGACCGTCGTCGAGTTGGCCGAGTTTGCGCTGCCGCTGTTCGATCAGGACTTGGAAGCAGCGGAAGGTTTGCCAGCCGGGGCCAAGCGGCTTAAGGAATTGTTTCTGGAGAACGATGGGTTGCTGCTGGCGTGTCCGGAATACAACAGTTCGATTACGCCGCTGCTCAAGAACACGATCGACTGGGTGTCGCGGGGTTTGCCGGGCGAAGCGGCGCTGGCGGCCTATCGCGGGAAAGTGGCGGGGCTGGTGAGTGCGTCGCCGGGAGCGCTGGGCGGCTTGCGCGGCTTGCGGCACGTGCGCGAGATTCTGGGGAACATCGGCGTGCTGGTCGTCCCGCAGCAAATGGCCGTTTCGCAGGCATCGGCGGCGTTCGCGGCGGACGGCAGTCTCAAGGACGCGAAACAGCAGGGGGCGGTCGAGGGCGTCGGGCGGGCCGTGGCGGAGTTGGTCGAGCGGATTCGGGGCGGCTAGTCGGCAAATTTTCGCGAAAAAAAGCTCCAAAGGCGGCCAAGATTCTCGTTGACCGAGCGAAAGACCGTTGCCGCCGCATATATTCGGTAATCGAGCGTTGTTTCTCGATGTGCCGATGCGCCCGGCCGCGAAACTTGGCGGCGCGGATGCGAGTAGACCACAATAGTCTTGGGGCGTCCGCCTTGGGTCGTTGTGGATGGCGATGCGAGCCATGCCACCGAACGCGTAAAACATCAGCCGTTGCTTATCAGCATGTTGAAAAAGGGGTCAGACCCTTGGGGAAACCTCGTTTTAGCCGGAGAATGCGGCGTGCCTGAGAGGGTCAGACCCCTTTTCCAACATGCTGTTATGGTTGGCGACGCACAACATTTAGTTATTCGTTAGGAGATCCGCCATGAAGATTTCGTCCGTGAGTTGCCGGCTTGCCTTGGTCGTGGCGTTTGCCGGGATATTGGCTCAGCGAGCCGCAGCGGAGGACGCCGCCGCGGCGCACTTTCAGCGGGGTTACTATCTGCAAACGCTCAAGCACGATCCGGCCGGCGCGGCGAAGGCGTTCGAGCAGGTGCTGGCCGCGGCGGGCGCTTCGGCCGAGATGAAGGCCGACGCTCAGACGCGGCTGGCCGAATGCCGGGAAGACGTGGCGGCGACGGACATGGCAAGACTGATGCCGAGCGAGGCGCTGGCTTACGTGGAAGTGAATCGGCCGGGTGCGCACATCGGCAACTTGATTGGGATGTTTGGCCTGCTCGGCGATTCCAAGGTGACGTCATCGGCGGCAGCTTTGCCGGCGGGCGACACGGCGGTCGGCAAGGCGGACGCTGCCAGCGCCGTTGCGCTCGACGGACCGCTGGTGATGCCGACGGACTTTACGGTGAGTCCGGCGCTGGTCCGCGAACTGGAAAAGGTACGCGGCTTCGCGGTGGCGGTAACGGCCGTCGATCATCGCGGCATACCGGATGGCGTGGCGGTGATTCATCCCGGCGAGTCGGATTTGCTGCGGGGGTTGGCCGAGACGAGTATTCAGTTCGTCCAGCGCGCGGATTCGATCGAGGGCTACAAGACGTATCAGATCGAAAACGAGGTGTGGCTCGTGCAAACGGCGCGGCTGTTCATCGTGGCGCGGAACAAGGACCAAGCAGCGGCGGCCGTGGCGCGGATGAAGAACGCCCAGAGCGCGAGTCTGGCGTCGAATAAGCGGTTCGCGAAGCTGGCCGACGATCGGAAGGACGCGCTGGCGTTCTGCTACGTGGCCGGCGATCAGATCGCGCCGTTGATGATCGCGCAGGGAGCGTTCACCGAGGCGATGATCGCGCGGAGCGTGGTCGATCTCGATCATTTGGAAAGCCTCGTCGCGGTGGCGAGCACGACCGACGACGGCGTGGCGGTGAAGGCGAAGATGGTGATGGCCGAGGGGCATCGCAATCTGGCGTACGCCTTGATTCGCACGGCACCGGCGACGCGGCGAACGCTCGCCAGCGTGCCGAGCGGCGCGGCGGCGGTTGGTATTTTGGGATTGAATCCGGCGGACAAGTCACTTGCGGAGAAGACGCTTGCCGAGAAGGCTCCAGCGGCCGAAGGCGGTCCGCGGTATGTGACGGCGATGGATTTGGGCCGCGAGGTGTTTGCGAATATTGAGGAAGTCAGCGTATTCGTGATGCCGTCGGCCAATGCGGAAGCGCGGACGCCGATTCCGGAAGTGGGATTGGTGTTTGGCGTGAAGGATGTGGAGCAGTCGCAGGCGTTGTGGGATCAGTTGCTGGCGCTGCCATCGATGTTCGGCGCGCCGCTGACTTCGCCGCCGACGGACGTGACGATCGAAGGCCAGCCGGGGCGGCAGTTCCGCTTTCCGTACATTCCGCCGATCGTGCTGGTCGCGCAGAAGGACCGCACGTTTCTGGCCGGCACGCACGGTGCGGTGGCCGCATCGCTACGAGTGGCGGCCGGCAAGCAGGACTCGCTGGCAAAGGATCCGCAGCTTCAGTCGCTCGTCGACGCGCTGCCGGAGCATACGAGCAAAGGCGTCGTCGTTCACGTCGGGCGAGCGATGCGATTGGCCGCGCCGCTGGCGGGCCGAGAGATGCCGCCGGAGATGGTGGCCGCGTCGTCGGCGTTCGACAATTTGACGCTGTCGCTGGTGACCGACGAGCAGCCGACGGAGTTTGCGATTCGGGCCGAGGCGAAGGGCATGCCCAACGTGTCGACGATCGTGAAGATGGCCGTCGACATGGAGCGGGCGCAGCACGCGCGGTATCTCGAGGCGCGGCGGCAGATTGAAGCGGCGCGAGCTGAGCACGCCCGCGCCATTGATTCGGCGCAAGAGGCAGGTCGGCGGCGTGACGCAGGTACGCCGGGCATTAGTCGACGCGTCATCGAGCGGCAAACGCAAGAACGCCCGAAGTTCGAGCTAAGAGAGCGCAACGTCCGCGATTCGAGGCCGGATCGATCGCAACCGGCAGCCGACGGGGCAGACGAAGCCGCGGATGATGGCGCGGCAGTGACCGAAACGGTCCGCGAGCGACCGTAAGGCGATTCCGCCGCATTTCAACGCAGCGCACGAAAAGAAGCCGCCGGATGTCCGGCGGCTTCTTTTCTTATATTATCGTATCGCCGGGCGAATGCTATTCGCGCGGGCGGACGGCACCGGTGAGGCCGGTGTAGTCGATGCGATCTTCTTCGTGCCACAGCGGGAGGCCGTTGGCGATTCGTTCGGCGAGGATGTCGATCTTCGCTTTCGATCCGGCCGGGGCATCGGTGGCCGAGAATTCGTCCGAGTCGGTCGGACTGAAGTCTTCGTCGTGGCCGTACTTCAAAATGGCTTCAAACACGTTCTTGATCGGACGCATGGCTTTACTCTCTCCCTTTTCTTTCCAATTCGTTACTTGGTCACTTTGGTATCAATACAATTCGCTGGGCCGCGGTCCCAACTTCGCGCGCACATCGACCGTATCGAGGGCCGTCTGTGGCAGGCAGCAAAAGCTAAGGACACTTCGCCCGGCATACGTGGTTCGCGAACAATCGTGCCGCCAAGGCATCGCGTTGAATGGGGGGCCGTCGCATACGGGGCGAACGCGCGACGGAAGCGGCAGGTGGGAATGACGCCTTGGCAGGTAAACATCCCATTATTCCCGCGAGCCGAGCCGAGTCAAGCTTTTCGGCAGAAAAGTTTTCGTCGAATTTCGCCGCCCTGGGTGGCCAGGGGGTTGGCAGTGGACATAAACCGCCCATTTTGACAACTGCCCATTTTGGCTCTGCCCATTTCGACATCGAGCCGGAGACGATTGGCGGTTTGGATGGATTCGTGCCGCAGGGTCGGGCAGAGGATTCGCCCCCTTTGCGTGCGTTGGCCGGGCGGCGATAACCAGGTATTAGGACATTTGGCGTGGAAACTGGGTTCGCGCCGGCACCGCTAGGGAACGGGGACAGATATGGCGTGGATTCAGAAGCAGATTACGCTCCCCCCGTTTCGCCGGGGGTGTCATTTGATAACGGACCTGGTGTTGGCTTCGT
>JAJDEG010000338.1 GCA_029259895.1 Planctomycetota bacterium | reverse complement strand
TCGCCATCTTCTGGACCGTAGCCACCGAGATTCCTCCATTCGTAGCCCTGGGGATCGCGCAGGACGCGTGAAGAGAAACGATACATCGCCGCCTCGGCTCTTTACGGATGTATTTACGGATAACGGCATGGTAGCCGTCTGTTTTTCGCCTGCACGATGCCTTATGATTAACGCATTGGTAGCCGTAAATCAACCCAGCGGACGCAGGAGGACGCAAAAATGTTGTCGGTAGCGAAGCCTCAGAATGAAACGGCCCTGGAAACTGCCAGCCTCCAGCCGGTGCCGGCCGTCGCGCGGTATTTGTCGGTCAGCCGCAGTAAGGTCTACCAGCTGATGGATGCCGGAGAATTGCCCTACGTGAAACTAGGCAAAAGCCGCCGTGTTCGGTGGGCCGACGTCCTGCGGCTCGTAGAAGAGAATCTGGTTTCCAACGCCGTGTCGTAAGCCCAGGCTTCAGTGTGCCCGTTTCTCCGCCGCCCTCCGGCGATTTGCCGCTGCGGGCGTCGGTTGTTTTCGGTGGGAGGTACGTTCCGCTTCGTGGCGGACGAACGGAGTAATCGACCGGTCCGGTGCCAGGATGAGCGTGCTGCAGGCGGCAATCAAATACACCGAGCGAGGCTGGCGCGTCATCCCAGTGCCGCACCGGGAAAAGAATCCTGGTTTCGACAAATGGGAGCAGCTGCGCCTCGATCGCGACGATCTGCCGCATCGCTTCAACGGCCGACCGCAAAACATCGGCGTATTGCTCGGCGAACCGTCGCGATGGCTAATCGACGTCGATCTAGATCACGAACTGGCGGTGCGCTTAGCCGCCGAATTCCTGCCGCCGACGCCGGCCAAGTTCGGCCGCAAGAGCAAGCCGCTGTCGCACTGGCTCTACTACACCAGCGGCCCGGTGGCGACGAAGAAGATCAAGAGCAAGTCGGCCGGCATGATCGTTGAGCTTCGCTCGACGGGCATGCAGACCGTGTTTCCGCCGAGCACACACGCGTCTGACGAAGCCATCGAGTGGGACGAACTCGACGTCGAACCTGCGACAATCGACCCGCAGTTGCTCCTCGATGCGGTGCTTGGGCTGGGCAACCACGTCAAAGTAGAGCTCGGCGAAAAGTCCGTCAGGCCGCCCAAGGTGAAACGCGAACGGTCGAAGCGGCCGTCGCGGCCAGCGGCGGAGACCGGCTTAGCGCCGCCGCTCGACAAACGCCGCGAATTGTGCTTTGAGGCAATGCGGCGGATCGGAATCGTCGACCAAAACGACGGCTCCTCACGGCTGTTTGCGGCGGCCTGCCGCGTTGTCGAGCATGATCTCGACGATACAGCGGCGGTTGAGGTGATTCGCCAGTATGAGAAGGAGCGACCGTTTCCGCGAGAATGGACCGATAGCGAAATCCTCACTCGTATCCGCGACGCCGAACGAACAACGGAGCGAAACGCTGCGTTCGCCGTCGATGGCGCTGGATTGATTCAGCTTGGTCAACGCGACCCTGCGTCCGGACGACTCGTCCTTTCACCGAAGCGAACGCTCCCAACGGCCGAGGCGTTCGTGCGCGATTTTCACGCTCATCCGGACAGCCCAACGATCGTGAATTACGCCGGGCTTCTCATGGAGTGGGCAGGCAACCGTTACGCCGAGATCGAAGATGGTGCCGTTCGCAAGAAGCTTCAACCCTGGCTTCATGGTGCGTTGCGTTACGTGCTCGACCGGTCCGAGGGCGGCTTGATTCTCGGCGATTTCGAGTCGAATCCGACGACGATCAACGCAGCGCTAGAGTCTATACGGTCGTTTACGCATCTCGACGCGAGAACTCCGTCGCCTTCCTGGCTCGGTCGGGAACCGGACGGTATGACGCCGAAGGACATTCTACCTTGCCGGTCGACGCTGCTTCATCTTCCGACAATGCAGCATTTGCCCGCGACTCCCCGCTTCTTCACGACCTCGGCGCTCGACTTCGATCCCGACCCCGACGCACCGCCACCGCTTGAATGGCACAAGTTTCTCCATCAGTTGTTCGAGGGCGATTGGCAATCGCTCGACCTGCTACAGGAATGGTTTGGATACTGTCTCACGGGCGACACGTCGCTTCAGAAAATGCTGCTGATTGTCGGCCCGAAGCGCAGCGGCAAGGGCACGATCGCCCGCGTGTTGACCCAACTGGTCGGTGCCGGAAACGTCTGCGGCCCGACGACTTCGAGTCTGGCGAATCACTTCGGCCTTCAGCCGCTAATCGGAAAGACCCTCGCGATCGTGAGCGATGCCCGCTTTAGCGGCGAGAACGTCGCGACGGTCGTCGAGCGACTCCTGTGCATCAGCGGCGAAGACACGCTATCGATTCCGCGCAAGTTTCTCGGCGACGTAACGATGAAGCTGCCGACTCGGTTCACGTTCTTGACAAACGAGTTTCCGCGGCTGACGGATGCCAGCGGGGCATTGGCCAGTCGATTCGTGATGCTGCGATTGACGGCGAGCTTCTACGGTAAGGAAGACCCTCGCTTGACGGAAAAGCTCTTGGTCGAGTTGCCTGGGATTCTAAATTGGGCCATCGAAGGCTGGACGAATCTAAAGGAGCGGGGCCACTTCGTCATGCCGCCAAGCGTGACCGAGATGATCCAGGAGATCGAAGACCTTTCGTCGCCGGTGTCGGCGTTCGTGCGAGACGAGTGCGAAGTCGGTGCTGGACACCGTGTATCGCTCGATACGTTGTACGACGCATGGCGACGGTGGTGTACATCAGAAGGCAGACAGATCGTCACGACCAAATCGACGTTTGGTCGAGACCTCGCCGCAGCGGTACCCGGCATCGCTCGGCGGCGTGGCACGAATCAGCAGCCATTTTACGAGGGCATCGCCTTGCGGTGCGCGTCCGAATGGTGAAAACCCACCCAGAAGAACCGTTTACTGTAAGGCACTGTCATGACAGTTGGCATTGTATTCATCGCGCAGCGCGCGAGTTGCGTGACGTTGCGTGGCGAGATCAGAAAAAGCGGTGAACGAAATCGGCGCAAATGCGGCGCACGATGGGAACTGTCATGACAGTTCGTGACAGTGCGCGACATCGCACGGTTCCTTCCCGGCGCTGGCCCTCAGGTGATGGCGACGGGAACAGTCGCCAACTTAGAGACAGTTTGTTTTGCTTGTCCGAACTTTTCGTCGGAGTGAATTTGCCATGAAAATCGAGCTTTGGAAGTTGACCGACATCAAGCCGTACCCCGGCAACCCGCGGATCAACGACGCCGCCGTTGACGCGGTCGCGGCGTCTATCCGTGAATTCGGTTTCCGCCAGCCGATCGTCGTCGACACCGACGGCGTGATTATCTGCGGCCACACGCGCTACAAGGCGGCGCAGAAGCTGGGCCTGGAAAAAGTGCCCGTCCACGTCGCCACCGATCTGACGCCCGAGCAAATCAAGGCCTATCGCATCGCGGACAACCAAACGGCGGCGCTGGCCGAATGGAATTACGATCTTCTGCCGATCGAGATCGGCGA
>JAJDEG010000337.1 GCA_029259895.1 Planctomycetota bacterium | reverse complement strand
CGCCGACGCCGATCGAGTATTTCTTACATGCCGCGGCGTGTCGTGGCACAAGTCGGAGAGCGCCGCGCCCGACAATCCCGTCTGCAAGGAAATGCGGAAGCTGCTCGCTGAGCTTGGAATCAAACGAATGGGTCTTTCGTTCTACGGCCTTCGCCGTGGTTTCGAGACGATCGCCGCGCAGACACGCGACCAAACGGCCGTCGATCGCGTCATGGGGCACTGCGAAAAAGCCGGCGATATGGCAGCCGTCTATCGGCAAGAAGCGGGCGACGAAACGATGGACGACCGCCTACGAGCCGTCGCGGCACACGTCCGCGGCTGGCTGCTCGGCGACGCGATGCAACAGCAGCGGCCGGCCGACGGCACAGCGGTCGCACCGGACGACGTCAGCAGGTCGTTGAGCGAGGCGCTGGCCAAGTCCAATTCGCGCATGAAGCCCGCGACAAAAGCGAAACCAAAAGCGAAGTAGCTCGCCAGCGCGGCGGCCTTTTTGTAAACTGCTGAGCGTCGGTCGTCGTCTCTTCTGGCGGCCGACGCTTTGGATTCGGCTTGCGGTTTGATCCCCGCGGGCCGCGACTGCCGGGGAGCGGCGTTTTCCATATCCGCCGCGCTCCGGCGTCGCAACTTGATATGGAGATTCTGCGATGACGACGAAAAGCAAGTCGGCAAAGGATTGGGTGGACTCGGCGCTTGAACCGATTCACGAAGTCGACCGGCAAATGCTCGCCCTCGTTACGACGCCGCGCAAGCAAAAGCGCAAGTTAGTCAAAGTTCTTACTACCTCGAAAGCAGGAGATCCCCCAAAGGCGCGCGAGGCGTTCCGCAAGACTCGCGAGAAGCTGAACGAATTGGGGCGCGAGCGCAATCGCCTCGCCGCCGAGTTGCTTGCTTCCGGACGCGACCCATCGCCGGATTTGCTCACGCCAGAGCAACGCGACGATTGGGAATGCGCGGCGCGCTCACCGTTCGACGCCGAAACGCCCTTGCCGCGTTTTGTTGAAGTGCTCCAGCGCGATCGCGCGCGCGTGCTCGAAATCGCGAAACGGCCGGGCGGCATCGACTACGACAATCCACTTGCCGACGTCAATGACAAGGTGCTTCTCGGCGAGGCCCGGGAGCATCTGCACGATGCCGCCGAGGCGCTGCGCGACGATGGCCGCACTGGTCTGCCGAAGGTTCCTCGTTCACTGGACGAGGACGTCGACGTGAAGAATCCGCGGAAACTGGCGCGGGGGCTGGGCATGTTGCTCGACTGGCTCCGCGCGAATGTCGTCGATGAAGTACACGAAGCGGGCGACCGCCGGCTAGCATACGAGCGCGATCACCAGTGGCTCGATTGGTACGAAATTGACGGTCTCACTGCCGCGAATATTCGGGGGAAATGGAACGGTCTGTCAAACGATGAACGCAAACTGACTTGCGGGAAGCTTTGGCGCACAATCGAGGCTGACAGCAAGGGGCGAAGGGTGGTCGAAACCGCATTGCACACCGCCGCCAAAGACTTCGGACGTGGCCGAATGAAGCGAGGAAGTCGAAAAAAATAGCAAACTCTTACACGCTTACACGTCACTCTTACACGTTTCTGCGTGTTGACTGCTTGCACGTCGTGGTAGGTACGATTCGTCGAACACTGAGTTTTGTTCGCACGGAGAGTACGAGCCATGCAAGCGTTTGATTGTCCCGGCGTCATCGAACCCGGGCGACTCTACACCGTCACTGAAGCTCGCCGCCGGCTGCGACTCGGCGATCATGCATGGCGTGCTCTGAAGCGCGAGGGGCTGCACGTTCGCCACCGTGGGCGTTGCGTCTACGTCTTGGCCGACGACCTGATTGCAGCGCTGACGCGCGAACGATCGAGTTTGCAGCCGTGACGAACGAAGCCATCATCCGCCGCCGATTAACCGTCCGCGAAGTCGCCGAAATTCTCGGCGTCGACGCGAACAAGATTTTGAAGTTCATCCGGGCCGGTGAGCTTCGCGCGATCGACGTTTCGCAGAATCGCGGCCGAAAACCGCGCTGGCGAATCGCGCCGGCCGATTTGGAATTGTTCGAGTCTCGTCGGTCGAACACGCTCGGCGCGACGCCAAAAACCGAACGACGGCCGAAGCCGCGAAGGGCGACGGATTTCGTGGAATATGTGTGAGAACGAAAAAGCCCGATCGCGCGAGGCTGGCGTTTCGCGCGACCGGCAAACTAGGAGACTTTTCGATGCCGACCAACACGACCACATTGCGACCCGAAGACATCAACCACACCGGCGGCACGCAGGCCCGCGAGGAGATCAACGCCGCAGTCGTCGCCGAATACGCCTCGCTTATGCGAGATGACATATCGTTTCCGCCCGTTGAAGTAGTTCGTGAGGGTGACATCCACTGGTTGGTGGACGGGTTCCACCGCCGCCTGGCGGCGATCGAGGCGGGCTTCGAGAGGATCGAGGCGAATGTCGTCGACGGCACGCTGCGAGATGCGCAGCTCGCGGCCGCCTACGCCAACGGGAGGCACGGCCTGCGGCGGACCCACGCAGATAAGCAGAGAGCCGTTCTGAGGTTGCTTCGTGACCCTGAATGGGGGCAGTGGTCCAACCGCGAAATCGCTCGGCGTTGTGGAGTCGACCACAAGACAGTTGGTAGGTGGCGCGATAACCCATTGGTGGCGTGGAATTCCCCAGAGGACACGGAAGTCCAATTTGATCGCGAGCTAAAGCGAGAGGCGGCAGAAGAGGCGCGGCATCAGCGGAGCCTCACGGAACCCCCATTGAAAAGGGTTCCGCATCCATCCGCATTGGTGGGTCACGAAGAGGGTTGGTGTGAGCAGGCCGTGGGGGTCAGCACCGACCCGGAACTAGAACGCCTGACTGAATGGATCAACTCGAAGGAGGGGGCGTGGACGACTGAGCATAGACAGCGCGTCGCCGATGCTCTGCGGCGACTC
>JAJDEG010000336.1 GCA_029259895.1 Planctomycetota bacterium | reverse complement strand
CTTCGGCCAGCCGCTGGTCGCCACGCCGAGCAACTTCGGCACGCACGGCGAACGGCCAACACACGGCGAATTGCTCGACGATCTAGCCGCGCGGTTCGTCGCCGACGGCTGGTCGCTCAAGTCGCTGCACCGCGAGCTGTTCACGTCGGCTACATACCGCCAATCGAGCCACGCCAGCGAAGCCGACCAAACGAAAGACCCGGCCAACGTGACGCTATCGCGGATGAACCGCCGCCGACTGTCGATCGAGGCTTGGCGCGACGCCGTGCTGGTGGCCGCCGGCGTATTGGACGATCGCATCGGCGGCGCATCGATCGATCCCGACAAGCCCAACGAGCGACGGCGAACGATTTACAGCAGCGCCAGCCGCCTCGAACTCAACAAGATGCTCGCGCTGTTCGACTATCCCGATCCCAACGTCCACAGCGAACGCCGGACGAAGACGACCACGCCGCTGCAGAAGCTGTTCGTCCTGAATAGCCCGCTGATGGTCGCGGCGGCCGATCGGCTCGCGAAGCGCGTGATTGCCGATGTGCCCACGAATGGAAGTGAATCGGCCGACGCGACGAAGACCGCGGCGCATCGCATCGACCGTGCCTACCAACTTCTTTTCGGCCGCACGGCCAGCGAGGCCGAATTGAAACTGGGCGAGAGGTTTATTGCCGCGCTCGGCGACGACGACGCGATGGCGTGGTCGCAATACGCGCAAGTTCTGCTGGCGTCAAATGAAATGTTGTTCGTCGACTGATGCCGATAATGTTAAACACGGTAAATGCACATGTCCCCATCATCCTACCGCCCGCCGTTGTTAACCCGCCGTGAAATGCTCCATCGCGGCGGCGCCGGCTTTGGCATGTTGGGCCTTGCCGCCACACTGCAATCGGCCGGCATGCTATCGAGTGCGGCGGCCAGCAATGGCAATGCTCTGCCGCGGACGCACTTCGCCCCGCGGGCCAAGCGCGTCATCTTTCTGTTCATGAACGGTGCCCCGTCGCACGTCGACACGTTCGACCCCAAACCGGCACTGGCCAAATACGCCGGCGAAAAGCCGCCCGACGATGGCCGCAAGCGGAACAAGGGCGGCGGTCTGATGCCGTCGCCATTTCGCTTCGCCCCGCACGGCGAGAGCGGCGTCGTGATGAGCGAACTATTCCCGAACCTCGCCCACCATGCCGACGACCTGTGCGTTGTCCGCTCGATGCACACCGACGTGCCCAATCACGAGCCGGGCCTGTTGTTGATGAGTTCCGGCCACCAGCAGCCGATCCGGCCGTCGCTCGGATCGTGGGTTTCCTACGGCCTGGGGACGGAGAACGCCAACCTACCGGCGTTCGTGGCGCTTTGTCCCGGCCTGCCCGTCGTCGGCCCGCAGCTTTGGTCGAGCGCCTTTCTGCCCGGCGAACACCAAGGCACTTCGGTCGACACGAACGATCTCCGCGTCGAAAGTCTGGTCAAGAACCTCCGTCATCCGCGGCTGTCGCGCGAGGAGCAGCGACGGCAGCTCGATCTGCTGGCTCAATTGAATGAGTTGCACCTAGCGAATCGCGAAAACGACGCTGCGCTCGAAGCGCAGATTCGTGCGATGGAACTGGCGTTTCAAATGCAGCGCGAAGCGGCGGACGCTTTCGACGTTTCGCGCGAGCCGGAGCACGTCCGCGAGCGATACGGACGGTCCGTGTTCGGCCAAAGCTGCCTGCTCGCCCGGCGTTTGGCGGAGTACGGCGTTCGTTTCATCCAGGTGTACTACGTGGACAAGAACGAGAAGCAGCCCTGGGACACGCACGCCAACAATAACGACCGCCATCGCAAGCTCTGCGCCGACAGCGACCGGGCGACCGCCGCGCTGCTGGCCGATCTCAAAGCCCGCGGCATGCTCGAAGATACGCTCGTCGTGTGGGGCGGCGAATTCGGCCGCACGCCATATGCCCAGCCGCACAAAGACCCGAAGCAACTCGGCCGCGACCATCACCACACGGGCTTTTCGATGTTTCTCGCCGGCGGCGGCGTCCGCGGCGGCACGATGCACGGCGCGACCGACGAATTCGGCATGAACGCCGTCGACGGCCGCGTCCACATCCACGATCTGCACGCCACGATCCTGCACCTGCTGGGCATGGACCACGAATGGCTAACCTACCGCTACAGCGGTCGCGACTTCCGACTCACCGACGTACATGGCCGCGTCGTGCGGGAAGTGTTGGCTTGAGACTTGAGGCGTGAGACTTGAGGCTTGAGGCTTGAGGCTTGGGGAATAATCTTCCGCGGCGTCTCCGCCGTGCCAATCGGCCGGTGCCTACCCTCGAAATGCCGTCGCTGCTCGCGCCGCGCCGATCGAATGCACCATCTGCATCACATCGTAAGCCGTCAGCTCGCACAGCAACTGCGTGACCCGCTCGTGCTGCGCGTCCGATAGCTGCGGCTCGATCTCGCGCATCAGTTCCACCACGCGCGATTCCTGATCGGCCAATTCGGCGTCGTCGATTCGGCCGTCGGCCATGGCTGCAATGAACGTATCCAGCCGCTGAGCATGTTGCGCGATTAGCGGCGTATTGGCGTCATCGTCGAGCCAACTGGCGCGGCCGGAATTCGAGGCGGACATAGCGGCGGCTCCGCGTGGGAATGCTGCGAATACTGAAGTCACGACCGCTCTAAGCTAAAGCCTGTACGATCCAGTGACAAGGCGCGACTAAGCGGCCGCGATTAAGCAAACAGCGCTTCGATCGGCTTACCGCCATACACGCGGTGCAGTCGCCCGTCGGGGCCATGCAACGAGGCATCGCGATCGACCCCCAACGCATGCAGAATCGTGGCCGCATAATCTTGCGGCGAGACGGGATTCGCCGCCGGGTAATTCGCCAGCGCGTCGCTCTTTCCATAAACCGCTCCGCCCGCTATTCCGCCGCCGGCCAGCAGGCCGCTGTAGCAATAGGGCCAGTGCTCGCGGCCGTTGCCGTTGGAAATCTGCGGCTTCCGCCCAAACTCGCCCACCCACGCCACGATCGTGTCGTCGAGCATGCCGCGCTCCGAAAGGTCTGCGAGCAGCGCCGCCAACGCCCGATCCGCCGGAGGAATCAGATCGTTCTTGAGCCGATTGAAGTTGTTGCCGTGCGTGTCCCAGAAGTTTTGGCCGTCGTTGTGCCAGTTGACGTTGACCACCGGCACGCCCTGCTCGATCAACCGCCGAGCGAGCAGCACGCACTGCCCGTGGATGTTGCGACCGTAGCGCTCGCGCGTGGCGTCCGATTCTTCCGATAGGTCGAACGCCTTGCGAACGGCCGTCGACGAGAGCAAGCCCGCCGCCTTCGCTTGATCGACGGTCATCCGCGCCGCCGCGGCGGCCGAATCGATCGCGGCCCGCTGCGCGTCGAGTTGTTTGAGCAGCGTGTAGCGATCGGCAAGATGTTCGGCGGTGATGCCGTCGCGCAACTCCAATGCCGGTACTTGCCAATTCGCCGCGTTCGGATCGCCGCCGATCAGCAGCGGATCGTAAGCCGATCCCAACCAGCCGCCGTGTTGTCCCGGTGCCTGTCCGCCGGGCGCCGAAGGATGATATGCCTTCCACGGCAACATCACGAACGACGGCAGCGTCGACGGCGCGGGAAAGAGTTTCCCGACGAGCGAGCCGATGTGCGGCGAATCCTTGCCGCTGGGCGGGTCTTTGTCGCTATTGACCACCGGAGCCAAATGCCCCGTCACCGTGGCGTGTCCGCTGGAAAGGTGCGCCGGATCGTCGTGCCCCAGCGACCGAATCACCGCCACCCTGTCCATCAATTCCGGCATGTGCCGAAAATGCTCGCAGATTTGCAAGCCCGGCACCTTCGTCGCCACGGGCTTGAAGGGTCCGCGTACGTTGTCCGGCGCATCCGGCTTAAGGTCGAATGTGTCGAGCTGGCTGGGGCCGCCCCACATGAACAAAAAGATGCAACGTTTCGCCCGCCCAAATCCAGACGCCGACGCGGTCGCTTGGACGGCCGCGTTCCCATTGGCGGCCAAAGATCGCGACACGAAATTCCGCGCGAGACCCCATCCCAGCAAACTTCCGAAACCGGCCGTGAGAACGCTCCGCCGGTCGACGCGCGCAAGGTGATCGAACTCGCGGCAAGCACGGCTGTTGGCATCGACGCGCGTCATTCGGTTTGGTCTCGACAAATACTAAGGTTCGGCGGGAAATCGTAGAACGCGACAAACCGTATCATCGACGTTCGGCGGGCCGATTTCAAGGCGGATTTCGCGTTGCTGTGCCGCCACCGGCTTATTCCGC
>JAJDEG010000335.1 GCA_029259895.1 Planctomycetota bacterium | reverse complement strand
GGCCGTCACGCAGCGCGACGAACGCAAAATACAGATTCTCGTCGTCGCCGGCGTCGCCGCGATCTTGCTCATCTTGCTCCGCCGACCGGTTGTCTGCGCCTATCTAATCCTCACTGTCGTCGGCACGTATCTCGTCACGATCGGTACGACGGAACTCGTGTTCCGCGCCGCCTACGGCGATACCTTCGTCGGACTCGATTGGAAGGTTTCGGTGTTCCTGTTCGTGTTGCTCGTCGCCATTGGGCAGGACTACAACGTCTATCTCACCACCCGCGTCTTCGAGGAGCAGCGTCGCCGCGGACCGAAAGACGGCTTGCGGTTCGCAATCGTCCGCACCGGCGGCATCATCACCAGTTGCGGCGTCATCATGTCCGGCACCTTCATTTCGTTGGTCACCGGTTCGCTACGGTTCATGGTCGAACTCGGCTTCGCCCTCTCGCTGGGCGTGATGCTAGATACGTGCGTCGTCCGCCCCGTACTCGTGCCGGCCTTCCTGGCGCTACGCATGCGCATCGGAGAAGCGCTAGGACGTCAATGGACGTAACATAGGGTGGATCGAACGAAGTGAGACCCACTAGACGCACTCAATCGAACGCCTCGACGAGCACCTTCACCGACTCGGCCACCAATCGATAGCTCGCGTCGCTGTACCCGCCGCTGAGCAGCATCGCCGTCGCAATACCCCGCTCGCGCAATTGCTCGACGACGAAACGATCACGCACCAGCACGCCTTCGGCCGACACGGCCAAACCGCCCAGCGCGTCGCCGGCGAAGATATCCGGTCCGGCGTTGTAGATGGCCAATCCGATGCGCTCGCCACGCGCGACGGAATCCAAAAATCCCGGCAGCCGGTTGCGTAAAAGCCCCAGATACGCGTCGTCTCCGCAACCGCCAACAAGCGGCACGTCGCAGTCGATCCGCTCCCGCGCCGCGCGATCGTAGGCCGGATAAATCCCCGCGTTGTAGGCGTCGAACAGGAACAGTCGCGAATCGTCCATGAAACAGTGACTGACGCCGTTGCCCTGATGGGCATCGAGATCGATGTATGCGATGCGGTCGCTCTCGGCCAGCAGCCCTTCGCGCCGCAGCGCCGCTACGGCGATGGCAATGTCGGCGTAAAAACAAAATCCCTCGGCGCCGGCCGGCTTGGCGTGGTGATACCCGCCGCTGAGATTCACGGCCAAGCCCGCCGCCATCGCCTCGCGTGCCGCCACCACCGTCCCCATCGTCCCCCACCGCATTGGCCGCAACACCATGCGATCGGTCAACCATGCCGGCAACTTAGCCACCAGCGGTACTTCGACCGCCGCCGCCAGAAACGCCGGCGTACGCAGCTTTTCCAAGTACGCCTCGGTGTGAACCCACAACAGCTCTTCGCGGCCAATCTCCCGCGGCGGAGCGACGGTTAATTCACCGAGCCGCGGCCCAAGCCACGCGCCAAGCTGCCGATACGCCCGGCTGTACTTGCGCAGATCGAACGGATGGACGCGACGGCCAAGATAATGTGCTGGCAGGTCGTACTTGGGGCTGTAAACGATACGCATCGCGCCGGGCCGCCTTGTTGTTTCTGCTCAACTGTGGCCCGATTCCTAAAGTTGTGGCCAGTTTCCTCGCGTTGTGTCCGGTCTCTCTCCCGACCGGGCCACAGCTTCGCCGTTGCATTCCCTTTCCAACTCACCGAATTCCGCCGATGCGAATCACGAGATCATCGTCGTCGACACCGGTCTCGTCGGAATCACCGGACGTTTCTTCGGCGGCGGTGGCCGTCGTATCCACGAGCGGCTCCTTCGATCGTCCGCCGTCGTCCTTGCCGTTGAGTCCGACGCTGTACAGCTCGAAGGCGCCATCGTCGCGGCGCTGGTACTTGAGCGGTCCGTCGCCAAAGTCGTCGGCCGGAAGCTTGTCGAGAAACGCCGGCACGAGCTGATCGAGCCGTTCGGGATACGCACCGTGAGCGGCGCGATGACGTGCGAGAGCGAACACGGCGGGGACAAGCCGGATCTCCGTTCGCCGCGTCTGTTCGACCGAGAGTGAATGTGTCATGACGGGAATTGTTTGGCTCGTCATCGTGCCGCTGAGCAACTGTCCCACGGCCGTGCGACGTGCAGGAAGGTCGAGCCAAGGTATGGTAAACAACGTGATCGCTACGTTTCGCGGCGATGCCCTGTGGTCCGTCCGAATCTGCAGTTGTTCGACGGCCCTGATTCGTTCTCGAAAGGTCGGTAGGCGCGCGATGCGCTCGAGATCGTCGTAGACGGCATTGATTCCGCGGTACGTGGCATTCACATCGATCAGCAATGCGGACATGCATCGTGCGGCGCGATGCCGGCGGAACGCTTGGAATTCGGCCGCCACACGCGGATACGCCTCCAAGAATTCCGATTTCGGGGATCCGCGCGCGACGCTATTCATGGCTTCTAAAATAAAGCAGCGTTCCGATATCGCGAAGGAACTCACCAAGGTCGTTTCGTCGCCAATCGCATTCCACTGGCGTTCCATAGTCACCAAGGCGTCCGACTTGTACGCTCCGTGGGTAAGTACGCGGACAGCGTTAGCGGCGGCGGCTCGTTGCAAATAAAGTCCCAACGATTGATCGATTAACATACCGCCGTCGGCAAGTCGCGTTGCCCATCGGCGCAAGACGAGTGTGTCCGACCACGCTTGGCTCGTCGTACTCTCGTCCGAAACGCGGAGCATCGCTCGGACGCGCAACGAATCCGAAATTCGCATCGCGCTAATCGACACCGTCGTGTCCGAAAGGCCATTGATGCCCGTGCCGCTCTTGCAAGGGACATAGAAACGCCGAAGCTCGCTGCCATCGCTGAATCGTTGCAACGGCTTCGCGTTGTGCTTCAACCACGCCGCAAGAATCGGCTCGTCGTCGGCCGTCCATGGCGACTGCTGGCAGCGTTCGTACGTTTCGACCCAATCCGTCCCTACGTCGAGCTGTTTGCGCAATTGCGTCGGCGTCATCTTCAATTGTCTTGCCGTAGCCGCCTTGTCGCGGTCGAACGCTTCGCGCATTTCTTCGAAGAATTTATCAGAACTGACAAAGTAATCGCCCTCGTCCGGCAACACGTCGATGCCCAGTCGCTGGCACAACTCGGCGAACTCCTTCTCGTCCATGTCGCCGCGCCCCATCGCCCTCAGTAGCGCCACCGCCGCGTTGTTCTCCGGCGTGACGCCTTGGCCGTGCCGGGCGTTGAGCGCCGCGGCGTAGTCGATTAGCCCGTCCGGCGCCAGCGGTTCGGTGAAGAACGTTACCTCGCGCGACAACGTGAGCCGCGGACGCGGCAATTCCTTCCCGGCCGGATTTTGTTCATCGGCCCAACTCGCCTCCGCTGCAAGTGAAGCTATCAGCACGATCACCGTCATGGTCGCCGCATGCCGTGTCATGGTCGAATCCCCACATCGAGTCGTCGCGCCGGCCGCAATCGCCACGACGGTTTGCCACAACGATTTGCCATATCAATTTGCCGACGCCGAATCGCTCAGAAACCAGCTTTGCTCATCGCCTCTACCAGCCTACATGCCTTCCCGTCTCCGCTGCCCTAACATGAAGGTGCCCCCCATATTAAGCTGTCCGTTCGCCCCTTGCACGGCCAACCGCCACGCGATTTCTCGGTAAATCGCGTCCAGAGCTACATTGCCGTTGGTGCGACGCCCAGGCCGCGGGTAAGATGCCGCCCGACGCTCGCTATCGGAAGGAGCCGATCACATGGACGCAATCGCACGTCAACTGAACAAGGCGCGACGTGTTCTCGACGCGGGCGACATCCAACAAGCCATCGCGATCGCCCGCGAATTGACGCGAAAACACTCGCGCGACGCCGACGCGCTCCACTTTCTCGGCCACACGTATTGCGCGGCCGGCAAACCGTCCGCCGCGCTGCCCTATTTGCGGCGCGCGGCCAGCGTTTCGCCCGACGATCCGCAATACCGACAGACGCTCGCCCACGCGCTGGCCGAGATTGGCCTGATCGAAGAAGCGATTGCCATCGCCCGTCAGGCCGTCGATTTGGAACGCCAGTGCGGCCGCCCAAGCGCCGATGGGCACATGCTCCTTGGCAGCCTCCATTGCCGTTCGGGAAGCCTCGCCGACGCCGAGGACTGCTTCGCCGCGGCCTTAGAGTTGCTGGTAGGCGATCCGCTGTCGGAAGAAACCTCCGCCACGATCGCCCCGCAAGCTGCCGCGGCATACAACAATCTGGCGAATGTCCGCGCCGAACGAGGACGGCATGCCGAAGCGGTCGGAAGTTACCTCCGGGCCATCGGCTACGTCGCCAACTATGCCGATGCCTGGACGAATCTCGCCGCGACGCTAATGGTCGTCGGACAAATAGATGCCGCCGCCGACGCCGCGCAGCGTGCCGTCGCCCTCGCTCCGCAGCAAGTGGCCGCGTGGTTGACGCTCGGCAACGCATTGAGCGAATTGGGCCGTTGGACGGAAGCGCGACGCGCTTTCGACACACTGCTCGCTCGCGATCCCTTGTCGCTTCCCGGCCGCTACAATCGAAGCATGGCACGCTTGGCGCTCGGCGAGTGGTCTGCATGGGACGACTACCGTCTGCGGCACGGCGTCGAGCCGACCGTCGGCATCGTCACCGGTTTGCCGTCTTGGCGCGGTGAGTCGCTATCGGGCAAAACCGTTCTGGTCCGCCGCGAACAAGGCATCGGCACGCAGATCATGTTTTCCGGATACTTGCCGGACCTTGCAAATCTGGCCGGCAACGTACACGTCGAATGCGACCCGCGATTGCAACGTCTGTTCGAACGGACAATGCCCGGCATCGACTTCGCGCCGACGGACGAATTGTTCTCGATCCGCGGCGGCTCGAACGCCGAAGATCGCAGCGAAACCGTTCAATGGAAGATTGCGCGGCCAGAGGTTGAGGTGGCGATCGGAGACTTGCCCGGATTGCTACGACCGGCCAATAACGTGGGCGATTGGACCGAGGGCGTTACGTCACCGCGCTTGGTCGCCGACAAAGGATTATTCCGCAAATGGCGAGAACGGCTGTCGCGGCTCGGCCCCGGCATGTGCGTTGGCATCTCCTGGCGTGGCGGCGGCACGACGACCGCGCGGAAAAAACGGTCGACGACGCTCGACCAGTGGTCGCCCGTGTTTCGCGAAAGCGGCGTGCACTTCGTTTCGTTGCAATACGGCGATTGTCGGCGCGAAATTGCCGAACACGTGCGCCGCGGTGGGCCGACGATGCATTCTTGGGACGACTTCGATCCGCGCGACGATCTCGACGACATGACGGCGCTCGTGTCCGCCCTGGACTTGGTCGTGTCGATAGACAATTCAACGGCCCATATCGCCGGTGCGGTCGGTGCGCGGTCCTGGGTGCTGCTTCCCGCGGCCGCCGATTGGCGATGGCAACTGGATCGCGGCGATACACCTTGGTATCCGACGGTGGAACTGCTGCGCTTGCGGGCGAGCACGGAAGATTGGCAGGCGCTGTTCACCGACGTCGCCGCGCGCCTCAATCGGCTCGTCGACCGGCGTCAGAACGCGGCCTCGCGAGTCGGCTAGACGGCATTTCGCATCGAAGTCCCGGCGCACCGTACCGCGAAATCGTGTCGCGAAAATGGCGTTACGCGTCGATGTCGTCTATTCGCCTACCAAAAACCGCTGAGGCTCGCCATCTGTCGTGCGCGCGATCACGTCAATTGCGCCGGAAATCGAAGCGACAGATCGATAAAATTCACTCGGAGTAGAAATGTCTGTGTCGCCAACGCGCGAGACGAGCATGCCGGCGGCCAACGAACACCGAGCGGCTGGGCTATCCGGTTCGACCGAACGAATTGCGACGCAATCGGCCGGGATGTCGACCAGTTCGTGCGGCGCAACCAGCGCGGCAGGATATTCGACGTACAACCCGCGCCATGCCTTGGGTCGGTTCGTCACGACGCGACGGCCAACCACACGTGCCTTCGTTAACTCGGCGATCATTTCGCTCGAACGCCCGCTACGCACGATCGAAAGCCGCAGCCGTTCGTCGGGAACGAAGCGTCCGACGCCTAGTACGAGGCCGTCCGCCGTATCGACCGGACGGCCATTGACTGCCGTAATCCGATCGTCGCGACGCAGCCCGGCTCGCTCGCCAGGTCCACCGCGAACGAGTCGATCCACGCGAACGCCCTTGTCTTCACCATCTCCGGCCGCCAGCTCCGCTTCTCCCTGGGCGGGTTGCACGCCGAGAAACCCATACTCGACCTCGCGTCCCGCTTTGAGCGCTTCGAGCGATCGGCGAAATAGGTCGTCGACGGCAATCGCGTATCCGGCCGACGTTTCGTAGCCTACCTGCGCAGCGACCGCCGTCGTCAAGCCGATCATCTCGCCGCGCAAGTTAACGATAGCTCCGCCGCTAGCGCCCAAATTCAGCCGCGCGTCGGTTTGAATCAAACCGCCGTAGTGATGCAGAGTCGTCTTGCCGCCGGCGGCCACGTCGTCGTCGGCGCTGGCCGGCAGCTTGCGATTGACGTTGGCCACGATGCCCCAGCCGGCGCTGGCTTGCCCATCGCGCGCAATGGCGTATGGGTTGCCGAGAGTGACGATCATCGAGCCCCGCTTCACTGCGCCGCCATCGCCCAACCGCATAGGCCTAAAATCGAACGCCGCTCGCGGCGCATCGTCCGGTATCACCAACTCCAAGACGGCCAGGTCGCTCCGCGGGTCGGCCCCCTTGATGCGCGCCCGAAATACCTTGCGATCGAACGTCGTTACGTAGTGGTCGACCTCGTAGTCCTCGTCGTCGAATCCCAAAACGTGATAGTTCGTCACCACCAGGCCGCTTCGGTCGACGATCACGCCCGATCCGAAATACGTCGGAACGAAGTCCGCATCGCGAGGATTCGCCCGACGAAGTCCGGCGGGGTCGACATCGAACGGTAGCGGCCTGTCGTTCGCTCGCCGCCGTCGCCGGTCCTGGGCGATGGCGACGACCGATGGAGCGCTGGACTCGATCGCCTCGGAAAGTACGCGCTCAAGTCCCTCGGCCGCGGCCAGCGCATTGCTGTCGGGCGGCTGAGCGAAAGCAAATCGTTCCGAATTGACTGCCAGCAACGCGATTGTGCTGGCAAACAATAGTCGCACCGATGCCCGCACCTGACCATGCGACCGCTGAGTCATCGACTTCATCGGCATCAACGTCATCGGCGCCACCATTCGTTCGGCCCATCGCCGCCTAAAAATCGTCGTCGGCCGCATCGTTGCTAGCGTTAACGTCGCTAGTGCTAGCGGCGCTAGTGCTGTCGTCTGCGCCAATTTCCTTGTCGGCGAACACCTCGCCCGATGAAAGGATCTTCGCACGCAACTCAACGCAAAGCGCCGGATTTTCTTTGAGATATTGCCGCACTTTCTCTCGACCCTGCCCCAGATGCACGTCGCCGTAACGAAACCAAGCGCCGGATCGAACGACCAGCTTTTCGTTCAGCGCCAGATCGAGAATGTCGCCTTCATAGCTGATGCCCTCGGTATGCATCATGTCGAACTCGGCGACACGGAATGGCGGCGCGACCTTGTTCTTGACCACCTTGGCGCGCACCCGCTGTCCAACGACTACTTCACCGTCCTTCAATTGACCGATCCGCCGCACGTCGATGCGACAGGATGAATAGAACTTCAACGCACGACCGCCAGGCGTCGTCTCCGGACTGCCGAACATCACGCCGATCTTCTCCCGAATCTGGTTGATGAAGATCACCGCGGTCTTGCTCTTGCTGATCGCCCCCGTCAATTTGCGCATCGATTGGCTCATCAGCCGAGCCTGCAGACCGACGTGCGAATCCCCAATTTCGCCTTCCAGCTCCTTTCTTGGGACCAAGGCGGCCACCGAGTCGATCACGATCACGTCGACGGCGTTCGACTTGATCAGCATTTCCGTGATGTGCATTGCCTCTTCACCGCTCGACGGCTGGCTGACCAGTAGCGTTTCCAGATTCACGCCCAGCTTCTTCGCCCAACTCGGATCCAGCGCATGTTCCGCGTCGACGAACGCGGCAATGCCGTCGTCCTTTTGGGCCTGAGCAATAATGTGCAAAGCGAGCGTCGTTTTGCCACTCGATTCCGGGCCAAATATCTCGATGACACGGCCCTTAGGAATTCCACGGCCACCAAGCGCAATGTCCAGAGACAAGCTGCCCGTAGGAATGCCCTCAATGACGGGAGCATGGGACGATCCCAGCGGCATGATCGACCCTTCGCCGAACTGCTTTTCGATCTGAGCAATCGTGTGCTTCAGATCGGGGTTCGCATCGAGCATCGATGGAGCAGCGCCATTCGACCCCGCGGCGCGCTTGCCGTCTCGGCCCTTGGCGGATTTCGCGTTTTTCTTAACCATACGGTTCGTTGATTTCGTGGCGGTGACCATCCGATACGCTCCTTAAATCCTAGCGAATGACGGGTAGAGCAAACAGTGTGGGCAACAGAGGTCGGCGAGCGAGGACGTCGGCAACTCGGGCACGCTGTCGCAAAGCGTCCTGGAATCGCGAGGCCCTATGAAATGTACGCATGGATAGTGTATCGGTGTTCAGTTTTCGTTGCAAGAGGTTATTGGAGTCGAATTACACAAAATCCTCCTGCCAGCAGAGCCGGAATGGCGCGACGCCGACGAAAAACGCCATAAAGCACGTAAAATCCCGCCGTCATGGGATACCCGCCCGGCAGACGACGCGAAGTCACAATCCCCCATCGGTGTTATTTCCCGTCGCGAACCGGGATTGACGTATATGCACTTGTGGATATGTTTTCGCCCGTCGAGGTGACCCTACCGTACATCCGCCGAGGAAGCACCCCGGCAACCGACGCCAAGGCCGCTAGGCCGCGTGTTGGCAACAAGGAAGCCCGACGGTGTGGCAGCAACTCGCCACGCCGATCGATCGCGACAACAAGGAGGTCGTTCATCGTGAGACGCACAGCGTCGATCTATCTGCCCGCCCTCGTAGCCCTTGCCTGTGCCCTCCAAGCGCCATCGCTCGCCCGCAGCGAAGATGCTCAAGGCTCGTTGCTTATCGTCGGCGGCGGTCTGAAGTACGCCAACACCCAAGTTTGGTCGCGTTTTGTAGAGCTAGCCGCCGCGCGTTCCGAAAAGACGCGCCGCCCGCCAACCAACAAACTGACGACAGTCTCCACAAAACAGTCGTCCGACGAAGCCGGCCCGAGAGACGACGCAGTCGTCGCTGCTGGCGCGGCCAAACCCAACATCGCCGTCTTTCCCACCGCCAGCCAGAATCCGCGTGAATCGGGCGAGCGCGTCGTCGAGGCGCTCAAGCAATACGGCGCAAACGCGTTCGTCGTACCCGTCGCTGTCCGTCGCTCGGAAATCGACTATCGACAAGCCGTAAATGATCCCGGGATCGTCGCCCTGGTCCAGCAAGCCGACGGCGTCTTTTTTACCGGCGGTGCACAGCAGCGCATCACGCGCGCCCTCTGCGACGAATCCGGCAAGAACACGCCCTTGCTCGACGCCGTTTGGGCCGTCTATCAATCTGGCGGAGTCATCGCCGGAACGAGCGCCGGCGCTGCCGTCATGAGCCAGATCATGTGTCGCGACGCCGGTCACGTTCTCAAGACAATGGAATCCGGCGTCGCGATGGGCAAAGAGGTCGATCGCGGACTCGGCTTTCTCGACGACGCGTGGTTCGTCGATCAACACGCACTCGTCCGCGGCCGCTTCGCCCGATCGTTGGTCATCATGAAATCGCAGGGCCTCAAGTACGGCATGGGCGTCGACGAAAACACGGCAGTCGAAGTTCGCAACGGAACGGATGCCACGGTCCTCGGCGAAAAAGGCACGCTCGTGCTCGACCTCTCCGAGTCCGCCAGCGACGAGAAGGCCGATGGCTTCAACCTCCAAAATGCCAAGCTCACTTACCTCGAGCACGGCGACGCCATTAACCTCAAAACGCTCGAAGTCAAACCTTCTGCCGAGAAACGGCAAGGCGAAAAACTCGATCCCAACGCACCCACGTTTCGTCCCACCGAAAATCGTCCGCTGTTCTTTAGCGACATCCTCGGCAACGCCACCGTCGTGGACCTGATGACCAAGCTAATGCAGAACCGCCGCGGCGAAGCGATCGGCCTGGCGTTCGACGGCACTGCCGCCCAACGCGACGAATCGACGGCCGGCTTCGAGTTCCGCTTCTACCGCGGACCTGACAGCCTCGGCTGGCTAACCGGCGAATTCGGCGGCGAGTCGTACACCGTCTCAAATGTTCGCCTAGACGTCCGCCCGGTGAAGATACAGGGTCCGCTATACAAGTAGGCCGCGCGGCGAGGACCGCGAAAACACGCGACCAGACAAGTATCTGCCCACTACCCCCTGTCCACTACCTCGCGCCGGCGTCCCGCCGATAGCTCTCCTCCAGCCGCGACATCACTTCCTTCTGCGTATACACGTAGTCCGTCGGCTTGTTAAAGTTGCGCGTCCGCGGGCCTTTCGACAACTGCCGACTGATATCCTTGCCAGCCTTCGATTCCACCAGTGCGGCAAGAACGTCGTTCCCGTTGGGCAGCTTCAAGATATCGGCCACCGTCCGTTCGCCCCCCTTCGTCTCGGACAGTCTTCGCAATCGGTCGTACTGCTCAGAAGAGCCGCCCAGCTTTCGCATGAACTTGCGGCCGTTCTTCGACCGCAGTTGCCCCACCAGGAATTCGTCGTCCGCGCTCACCTGCCCCAGTAGCTCAGCACTATCCGACACCTTCCAGCCCGCCTTCGCCAACTGGTCGAGCAGCGGCTTAACCTGCCCCTGCGACACGATGTCACCGCTTTCGTAGTTCGGCAGCGCCTCGAAGTATTTCGCCCCCGCCGATTCGACATCCTTCCACGACGGCATCGACTTCGGTTCCTGCGTCGACGGCCTTTTCGCCGCACTCCGATTATCCGGTTCTGCCGGGATCGCGCTTCGCTCCGCCAACAGCATCAACAGCCCCGCCGCTACGCACAACACATAAAGCGAACCGTATTCCACGCGCTGTGTCTTCATTTCCGTCATCCTCATTCACTTAGCAAAGTCGTACCAACCCTCACAAGGCTACATCACAGCCCGGCGCGATCCCGGCGGCTCACCCGCCAATCGGGTTTCGCACGCGATCCTCGGCCCGCCCCTCCCCCTAATCTGCGCACGACCGCACCATTATCCGCAGACTTTTTCGCCGAACCTTCCGACTTATCGCCGCGTAAGGAAAAAATCAATCAATCCGCGCTCTGGGCCAAGGAAGGTTCCTGCCGTTTGGTTTCGACAAGCCGGAAGCCGAATATCTCCCCAACCTCCTAATTTATCGGCTTTTCCGGCTGTTCTATCCGCGAGGTTCTAAATCCAAATGAAATCCACAAACCCCCTGTTCGCCGCGTTGTCGCCTCGATCACGATCCGTTATCATGCCGAGGTCGTCCGGATATCACCTCTCCGTCGCGCCACCGGACAAAAGGAGTTGCGACATGACGACTTCCACGTTCTTTGTGCAAGCTTGCCCGACCTGCGGGCGTCGCGTCGAAGTTCGCGTCGAGTACCTCGGTCGCCGCGTTGCTTGCGATCACTGCGGTGGTCGGTTCATCGCCGAAGACCCCAGCGGCGTCGATTCCGGCTCCCTCGCCATCTCGGGCATGGAC
>JAJDEG010000334.1 GCA_029259895.1 Planctomycetota bacterium | reverse complement strand
TCGCCGGCCGCTGCGCCGTCGTTCATCGGCACGGCCGTCCACTCGGTGGCATAACGTGGATCGCTTAGTTCGATGTAGTCGCCCGGTGCGACGATTTGATATTCGAGCACGACGCTCTCGACGCCGTCGGGATCGGTCACCTTGGCGGTGATGAGGACGTCTTGGCCGGAAACCGGCTCCTGCGGCGTGTGATTGACCTGTCGCATCTGCGGTGCGGCGTTGGCGGCGAATACCGAGTTGCGCTGGCCCGGCGTTGGGCCCGCGCCCGCGTTGCCTGTGATCAACCGGGCGTCGAACCAGGCGTCGCTGCTGCCGGCGATCGATGCGTTGAGCAGTTGCACGGCGATCACGTTCTCGCCGGCCACGAGATAATTGGCCGCGCTGGCCGGTGCGAGTTGGCGGAAGCTGGCGTCTTCGGCCCCGCCGGTCGACGTGCCCGTGTAGGGGACTTCCTCGCCCGGCGAATTCGCCCCGGCGAAGTATGTGCCGTTGATCCAGACGTTTACGCCGTCGTCGAATTGAGCCTCGACGACGAGATTGGCGAAGGCCGACGGATCGGCGACGTTGAACGTCTTGCGGAGGTAGACGGTCGAGTAACCTCCTTGCATGTCCGCGAGATTCGTGACGACGAACGGATCGCCGTAGCCAATCGACGCGACGCCGGCGTCCCATGTGGAATCGTCGAAGCCGGTGGTTCGCCATGCGGCGGTGCCGGCCGACGGTTCCGCCGTGCCCTTGAAATATCGCCACGACTGGCCGGAGTCGAACAGCAAGCCGCCGGTGGCCGCCGCGCCGCGCGACGATCGCCAGCTTCCGCCTAAGTCGTTGTCTAGCAGCGGGTTGATTAACTCGATCGAGTAGCCCGGTGCCTCGCCGACGGTTGGCCAGGGGAAGCCAAGCTGGTAGTCGACCTTGTCCTGCACGATGCCGGCGGCGTTGCGCAGGGTGATCGTTTCGCCGTCGCTGGCCAGACTGCCCGCGAACGGACCGAGCGACGCCGCGCCGTACTTGCCGAGCAGATCGGCAGGCGACTCGGAGATGGCCAGATACTCGCCGGGGCTGAGCACCGTGCCGGGCGGGAACGTGTAGTCAATTCCGTTGGAGAAATACCACAGCGACATGTCGGCGGCGTCGGTGCCGGCGTTGTGCAGCTCGATGAACTCGACGCGCTCGGTCTTCACGTCAGCGTCGTAGTGGATTTCGTTGATGATGACCGACTGCGGTGTGTCGGCGGTCGTGGTGAACGATAGCGACGGCGATGCCCACACGCTGCCGGCGTCGTTCGTCGCTTGCACGCGGAAGTAATACGTTGTTTCCGGGGTCAGGCCTGTGACGAACTGTGCGAAGTTGCCCGACTGCGGTCCGACGACGACCGAGCTATCCCAGGTCGCCGCGGTGCCGTCGCCGGCGTCGTCGTCGCCGTAATAGATTGTGACCGTGGGCGTCTGTCCGCCTGTGTCGGTGATGCGGCCGCGGAGTGTGGCGGTGAATGCGGCAATGTTCGTCGCCGGTAGATTGTCGGCCGACGGCAAGGCCGCGGCATTGGTTGTGAAGCTTGCGCTCGCCGCGGCCCAGCTTTCGCCTGCGCCGTTGTTCGCCAGCGCACGGTAGAAGTATTGCGTCTCTGGCACCAGGCCGGCGATGGTCCGCTGATACGTCCCGACGCCGCTCGTGCCGAAGTCGACGCGGTTGCTCCAGGCCGCGGCATTCGTTCCGCGATCGACGGTGTCCCACACGACCGATAGCGTCGGGGCATCGCCGCCCGTCGACGACAGTTCCGCCCCCAGCGTGACCGATTCGGCCGTGATATCCTGCGGCGCGGTATTCGCCACCGCGGCCGGCGCAAGCACGGTGAACGTCGCCGAAAACGGCAACACCGCGAGCGACGGCCCTCCGCTGATCGCGCCGGCGGCCATCGACGCCGTATGCGATCCCGCGGCAAACGTCGCGGCGAAGTGAAACGTTACGGTGTCGGAGTCGACGACATCGAACGTCGCGGCCGCGGTGCCGTCCACGGTCAAGTCCGTCGCATCGACCGTGCCGGCGTCGACGGTGTCGCTAAAGTCGAGCGTCACGCTCGACGGCGCGGGATACACCAACTCGCCGTCGCCCGGCGTGCTTGCGATCGCGCGAAATGAGGCATCGTGCTCGACCAATCGCACGCCGTGCAGGGCGTAACCCTTCGACGCACCGGTCGAATTGCCCGACCCCACGCCCGGCGTCGGGCCTTGATACTGGGACGACATGACCTCGAACTGGCCGTCCGCACCGGGGTCGATGTCGGTCCAGGCCACGACGAATCCCTGCCCGGCTAAGTGATTCTCGCCGGTCCACAGCGCCACTTGATTCGCCGCCAGCCCCGTCGTGACAATGCCGACGCCGGCCGAATGGACCGCCGTAAACGCATCCGCCCCGACGAGCGTCACCAGCGTCCAACGATTCGTATACCCGGTGTTGCCGCGCACGGCCGTGCCGGCGAAGTCGTAGAGGTTCGCCTGGTCGAGACCGGAGAACGTGTGCGTATACGTCGCCGCGCCGCTGACCGCCAGGCTCGATCCCGATCCGCTTGAAAAGTCGACGAATCCACCGAACAGATTCGCCGCGTCGGTACCGGCGGCTGGCGTGCCCG
>JAJDEG010000333.1 GCA_029259895.1 Planctomycetota bacterium | reverse complement strand
CGACGTCGTAAACGCGCGACTTTCCGTCGGCGCAAGCCGCCGCGAATCGTCGGCCGTTACTAGAGAACGCCACCGACCCAACCCAACCGGGCAGTTTCAGCGTCAGACGTGGTGTCCCATCCGGCGTCGCCCGATTCCGCTTCGGAGACATTAGGTGGCCCCACGACAACAGATGCGGATCGTCGGGCATCGGGTCGACTGGTTTGACCATGCCGGTCATTACCAGCGTGCCAACTTGAAAGTAAATGGCATCGGCATCCGACGTGGAACCCGGATAATGACCGAATCCGCCATCGTCATTACGGCACGAGAGCGCCCAACGTCCCGCACGGGCGATCGCCTTGCGGCAGTCGTCGCGGCCTTGGCCTTCGTGAAGCAGCGTAAACACCGCGTCGAACGTGGCGTGCCGATCTCGCGAAGGTAAGTTAATCAGCCAGCTTCCGTCTGGCTTCTGATCGCGAAGCGTTCGCGCGACCATTTCATGCGATTTGGGCGTTTCCTCGCCAACCAGCCGGTAATAGTGCGAGGCGTGAAACGTCGCGGCAATGTGGTCGTTCAAGTATCCCGTTTCGTCTTGCACCATCAGCGCGCGGATGCCGCGGTCGGCTTGCGGCGGGATCGGTTTGCCCGCGCAGAGATACGCCAGCGGAAAAAAACTCGTCGAATACGGCGGTAGCGTCTTGTAGTCCTCACGCAGAATTTCCTCGAAAACTTGCAGTGCGTCCAGCCGCGGTTTGACACCTAAGGCGTGCAATGCGACGAGGGCCTGCGTCGTGTTGTATACTCGGCCCTCGGCCGAATCGCAATCAACCGTGCCGGCGACATTGAAGAAACTTCCGTCTTCCCGCTGCCGCGACAACAGAAACTCGACCGTCTTCGCTTCGTCGGGAAGCTTCCAGCCGAACGTCTTGTGAACGGTTACGGCATACGTTACTGCCGCGAGATCGCTGTACGCCGTGTCAGACATGCCACGATACGCCGGATCGACTCCCGGCTGAAACGATCCGTCGGGCCGAGCGGTTCGCCGGTAGAATTCGCGCAATCCAGCAAGCACGTCGTTGCGATGACCATTACTCGCTGCTTGGCCCGCGGCGCGATCCGCGGGCTTGTCGACGGCGGTCACCAATACGGCATAGGCGACCAATGCCCACGTCATCACGCCAGTTCGCATGGGAACAAGCCTCCAGAAAACCGATGCGGTGCGCAGCAACAAGTCTGCGCGATTCGTAGATATCAATACACGGCCGGCTATCGCTCTTCCGCCGCGAAGTACGGGCCGGTCGAGTTGTAGTGCAGCAGGTTGTACGGGGGAATGCGATCCTGCGGCGCTTCGCCGGTCACCAGTTCGCAGGCGATGCCGTACATCCACGGATCGTCGCCGATGCGAATCTCGCGGTGGACGTACTCCATCTTGTTGCCCCAGCCGCGGCCGACGCCGACCACGTCGAAGCGAATCAACGCCTGCTTCGCGCGGTCGTAGCGAACCTTACCCACGATGCGCAGCTCGCAGCCACGGCTGTTGGGCTTCTTGCGCAGCTTTTCATCGAACGGCCTGCCCATTTGCGCATTGCCGTCGAGCCGCAGCGCGATCGACTTCTCATCGACCGCTTCGACGGTGAGCGTCATCGTCGACTTGCGAACCGGCAATGAGTTGACGCTGCCTTCCATGTAGTCGATGCCGATCGTACTGTAGAACCGTTTCTGAATCGCTTGGGCCACGTCGCGCCGCTGGCCGACCTTGGCATCCGCGGGAATCAGCAACTCGCGCTCCGCGTTGGTCAGCCACAACAGGTCGCTTTGCGTCTCGGCCATCCAGCGGTCAGGGTTTTCGAGGTAATAGAACTGGTTCGCCCGTTCGATACTGCCGTCTTTGTCTTGTTTTAGATACGTGCAATAACCGCGGAGGATCGCACCACCTTCTGGCGGCGCGGGTACGGGACGCTTGGGCGGCGTCGCCGTGGCTGAATCGGGAATCGCCGCGGTGCGCTCGTCTTTGGGCAGACGAGCATATGCTTCGACGACGCTCGCCAATTCGCGCTCGCGTAATCGCAGATGCTCGTTGCCCAACACGCGCCCACTCGCCGTCGTCGCAACCACGTGATTGCCGCCGGCGCCAACCTTCTGGCAGAACTCCACTTCATGCGAGTTGCCGCGAAAGTACGTATCGAGCGCCAGCGGCACGAAATGTTTAACGACGTATTCCGGATCGACCTGCTCCCCGGTGAACCACCGGGCACGATTCGACGTGCAGGCCCCTCACGTCCGCGAGAGCGGACTGCCGTCCGCCGCGGTGAGAATCACGATCGGCTTGTCCTCGGCGATCGCCCTTTGCCGAGCTTCCGTGACATTGGTAAGCCACGGGATCTCTCGCCACGGACTCTCGCCCGGCTGGGGCCTAATCTCTGATATCAAGCGGTCGAATTCGCGGTCAGGGATTTCCCCGATCGGCTCGCCACCGCGAGCCGCAGCCACGACGAAGGCAAGCGCCATCGCCATTGGCCAAACAAGCTTCGTGTGCATGGGACGTTTCTCCTGTGTGCGGACGGCGAATTGACTACCTGTTGAGATTACCGATTGTCATACACTTCTCGGCGACTCCAGGAAAAACGGTTGCATTCTCGCGTACGATGACCGATAAAGACATTCTGATCCATGATAGCCGTTGGGCATCGCCCACGAAACGCTCCGTCGCTTAGTTTCTCAGCTCCACGGCCAGCGGCGGCGGAGATTCGTTGAATCGACCGACATTGACGGGGAACGCAACATGCCCCACGACGCAAATCGACCCGATCGCAACGTCTCGCGGCGGCGATTTCTTGCCGGCGCGGCCGCGGCCGCTACATTTTCGATCGTGCCGCGGCATACGGTCGCCGGAGCGCAAGAAACGCCTCCCAGCGAAACGTTGGGCGGCGCGCTGATCGGCTGCGGCGGCCGGGGCGAAGGCACGTTCCGCGGCCTCGGTCGCGGCGTGAAACGGCTTGCTTCGTGCGACGTGAAGTACAAGGACCGAGCCGACAGCAAGACCTTCTACACCGATTTCCGCGACGTGCTCGAACGCAAGGACATCGACGTGGTGGCCATCGCCACGCCGCCCGGCTGGCACGCGCTGATCTCGATCGCCGCGATGGAGGCTGGCAAGGACGTGCTCTGCGAGAAACCGATGACGCGATTCATCGCCGAAGGCCGTGCCGTGGCCGATGCCGAGCGCCGCTACGGCCGCATCTACCAGATCGGCACCTACGGCCGATTCGGCGGCAACCGCGGCATGCGTAAGGTCTTTGAGAGCGGCCTCCTCGATAAGGTCGACACGGTCATCATCCAGCGCGGCGACAAAAAGGTGAAACAGTGGAGCGGCCAAGTGCGGTACGACATTCGCGATGTGCCCAAGAATCTCGACTGGGACATGTACTGCGGCCCTGCGCCGTTGCGGCCTTTTCATCCGCATCGCTTCGGCGGCAGCCACCGCGGGTATTGGGACTATGAAGGTGGCGGCCTTGCCGACATGGCCCATCATCAACTCGACCGGCTGGCCTACGAATATGGCCGCGACATGACCGCGCCGGTTGAAGTCACGCCGCATGCGCCACCGCAGCATCCCGAAGCGGTCGGCCTTTGGAGTTGGTGCGAGTTAAAATATGCCGACGGATTCACGCTTGTGCTCGATAGTGGCGAATGGGGCCAGCCGTACGATCGGCTGCGCGACCGCCACATCAGCGAAGCGGATGTCCGGGGCATGTTGAGTGAAGCAGACCGACGAAAGCTCGACGCCATGCCCGACCCGCCGCCGCTCGTACGTTTCGACGAGGCGGTCCGCACACGCCGGCCGGCCGGCGGCAACGCCGATGCATCGCACCGCGTCGCCGCGATTTACCATCTGGCGAACATCGCGTTCCGCGTCGGCCGGGCGATCCGATTTGACCCCAAAACCGAAAAAATCATCGACGACGAATTCGCAAATCGGCTCGTGAACCAACCAATGCGTGCCCCGTGGAGGCTGGGATAGGCTTGAGGTGTGGGGGGCAGGGCATCGTAAGCTGCAATGCATTACCGCGCAAGTCGTCAAGCCTCCAGCCTTGCAATTCAAGCCTCAAACCAGGACGCAGCCGATGTCCGTCAGGGAACAACTGAAACAGCTCGTCGATCGCATGCCCGACCCCGATGGCCGCGGCATGTTCACCGAGGACGTCGATAAGGATCGCATCGACCAAGCGATCGCCGCGATTCACGCCGGTGGGCCCGAATACGTGACCGGACTCGCAGGCATGCTCGCCGAGCCGGGCAGTGAAGCCGACGTCAAACCGCGTTATGCCTTGCACTGTCTCGTCAACCATGTGCTCATAATTGGCGACGACGTCGGTCGCAAACGGTTGTGCGAGACACTCGCAAAAGCGCTCGACGACGATCGCCCACAGCGCGTCAAGGCGTTTCTGTGTCAAGAGCTCGGCTGGGCCGGCCGTGGCGAATCGATCGGAGCGCTGGCCAAGCTGCTCGACAACAACGAACTGTGTGCGGCGGCGGCGATGGCTCTAGTGGCGATCCGTGACGGCGCAGCCAAAGCGCTCCGCGCGGCGTGGCCTAACGCCAATGGCGACGCGCGGCTTCACTTGATTCATGCCCTTGCCGCGCTGGCCGAGCCACAGTCGGCCGAAATCTTCGCCGCCGCAGTCGACGACGAAAATCGCGAAATCCGCATCGCCGCCGCCGCGGGCTTGGCCGGAACTGGCGAAGCGTCCGCGGCCGACCGGTTACTCGGCGCGGCCGACATCGATCATGGCTGGGAGCGAATTCAGCTCACCAATAGTTGCCTCGTCCTAGCCGAACGCCTTGCCGAAACTGGCGATACGAGCGCTGCCAAGCGGATCTACAATCGCCTCGCCGAATCGTACGACGACGAGGCGGAATCACACGTTCGCGATGCCGCCCGGCGCGGCATCGCGGCTTTGGGGAATGCGTAGGCAGAATGCGATGTTCCGGGTATCGATAATTTGCGTGCTGGCGACGCTGATTTCGGATAGCCGTGCCGACGCGCAAGCACGTCCGGCGGCCCCGTTTTCGGCGATCACATTCACAGACGTCACGGCCGCCGCCGGCCTCGTCGATCCGATCGCTGGCATGCTGGGCCACGGCGGCGCGTGGGGCGACTACGACGGCGACGGCCGGCTAGACATCTACGTCGGCGGTTTTTGCGATCGGCCCGACGCCGAGTACAATCCGGCCGACGGTCCCGTCCCCAATTGCCTGCTCCGCAATCTCGGCGATGGCCGCTTTGATCGCATCGCCGCCGAGCAAGTAGGGATACACGGCCGCACTAGCGGCGCGCTGTTTGCCGACTTGGACAACGACGGCGATCTTGACCTGTACGTGGCCAACAACGCCAAAGCCTCGCCGCGCGACTCCACAAAGCAACAGGATCCCGACACGATTCAAGCCCAGGCGAAACGTGTCCATAGCCGAGTGTACCGCAACGACGGCGGCAAGTTCGTCGATGTTTCAGCATCCAGCGGCGCGTGTCCCGATTCGCTCCACACTGCTCGCAATGTCGGTCTATTGGACTACAACTCCGACGGGCTACTCGATTTATTCATCGTCGAAGATCGATTCACCGCAAAGCCGCGGAGCGTGTTGCTTAGGAACCTCGGTGGTTTGACGTTTCAAGACGTGACGCACGAAGCCGGCCTTCCTGACGACGTGTTCGGCCTCGGCCTGGCAATCGCCGACATCAATAATGACGGCCGCGCGGACATCTTCGTCGGCCACAGCAATCGCTGTTTCTTAAGCGGCCCAGGCAACACGTACCACGAGCCGCCGTCGCTCGCCAAAACGTTCGCTTGGCAACCGCTCGACAACGAAGATTGGCCGTGCGGCGCGGCGTTCGGTGATTTGAACCGCGATGGGCGGCTCGATCTCGTGCTCGCCATTCACGGCGTGCGCGCCCGCAATCGCGTGTATCTCAACGAAGGCATTCGCGACGGTGTGCCGCATTTTCACGACGTGACGGCCGAAGTCGGCTTCCCAGCCGAAGTGCCAACACGCTGCCCGCACGTCGAAATCCAGGACTTCGACAATGACGGCTGGCCGGACATCTATTTCTCCGCGGCGTGGCTCGACGGCGACGGAAAGGTCACCCCGCTCGTGTTCCGCAACGTAGGCATCAACGCCGAACGGGGCATGCCGCGGTTCGTCCCACCGCGGAAGATCGATGCGCCAATGGTCTATTTTCCCGCCGGACCGAGCGGGGACTTCGACGCCGACGGCCGGCTCGATCTGCTGCTTGTCAACTGGTTCGCCGGCAACCACACGCGGCTGTTGCGCAACGAGTGCGGCGGCGACAACGGTTGGCTAAAAGTTCAGATCGTCGGCCGCAAAACAAACCGCATGGGCATCGGCGCGAAGGTCCGCGTCTATGGTTCCGGGCAACTCGGCAAGCCCGAAGCGCTACTCGGCTACCAGGAAATCGCCGCCGGCTACGGCTATGCCAGCGGGCATGAAGCGATCGCGCACTTTGGCCTGGCCAACCAACCGTCGGTCGACGTCGAAGTCACGCTACCCGGTGGCAAGGTCATTCACAAGACCGGCATCGAGGCGCGACAACGACTAGTCGTAAGTGAGTCGAAGGAATAGCCGAATCCGCGACTGTGAACGACGAGTTCTTTGCCCGTCCTTTGGGCGAAGGGATGCGCCTTCTGCAAGTCACGATTCTGTCACACAGGAACACGACGATGGTACGCACCCGCCGATTTTCCGCCGTGCTGCTGAATATTGTCGCCACGGCACGTATGGCCGATGCTCAAGACGTCTCCTACCCACCGCAGTTGCCCGGCGGCCGCGCCGTTGCGTCCGTCACGTCCGACGAGTTTCTCAAGCCGCCAGACACATTGCGCGACGGAGTGCAAATCGCGAAAATGCCGCCGACGGTCGACTTTCTATATTACGGTGAACAAACCTACGCGGCCAAAACCTGGTCCGCCTGGGGCGACGGCCTCGCGGTCGGCGACAAGTACTATTCTTCGATCGGCGATCACGAAGCGCCATCAGGTAATGCCTTCCTCTACGAGTACGACGCCACGCGACGCGAAGTGAAGACGCTCGTCGACGTCAAGAAGCTGCTAGGCTTTGTCGGAAATGTGCTCTTGGCTCGTGATGCCTGGTTGGCGCACACTGGTGTGCTCGGTTGGGTTGTTTCCAGGCCACGGAGGGCACGATCATGTTACGGCATCAGCTTTCGGATGAACAATGGGACTTGAT
>JAJDEG010000332.1 GCA_029259895.1 Planctomycetota bacterium | reverse complement strand
GAGTTGCCGCTCCACCACCGCGTAGCCCGGCCGGTGTTGTTCGAAGCGATCGCCGGCGGCAACGTACTTGCCGTACTCGATGCGAACCTTCGACGCGATGCCCGAGAGCATTGTCGGATCGAGCGGGCGGTCGAACGCGATGCGGACTTCGGTCGGCGTCTGCGCCCAGACGTGAACCGGTTGCGGCGCATCGCGATCGGTGTACGCGACTTTGTATAGCTTGCCGTGTCCCGCCGGGCCGGTGCCCCAGTCGGGACCGCCGCTGTGAACGCTCACGACCAGTTCGCCGCGGGGCGAAACGCAGGCGTCGACCGTCATCATGTTGAGCGAGGCGATCAAGTGATTCCGAGCGACATAACCGGCAGCCGTTTTGACCAGCTTCGTGCGATAAATCTTGCCTCGCGAGAAACCGCACACGATCGCATCGCCCTGCCAGTGCTTCGGCCCGAATGTTGGACCGCCATTCACTGGCTCGTTGAAGTTGATGCCGCACGTCGATTGATGCTGCGGACCGTAGTCGAACACGCTCGGCTCGTCGACCACATCGGGCAAGTGCTTCGGATGCCGCGGCGGAAAGCCGTAGTGCTTGCCCTTTTCGATGTGCAGTAGCTCGTCGAAGGGATTGCCGTTGGGGAGCCACGTCGCCCCTTCCTGGTCGGTGCAGAACAGGTCGCCTGCCGCGTTGAACGCCGCGCCGACCGGCCAGCGGACGCCCGTGCAAACGATCTCGCGCGACTTGAAGTCGGGCGCGACGCGGAGGAACGTGCCGCGTTCGCTCTTGATGTCGTAGTGCGCGCGGCCCTCTTTGTCGATCACGTAGGCGTTGCTGTAGTCCTGCGTGCCGAGGGCGAAGTAGACGCTGTTGTCGCGCGGATCGAGGGCCACGCTCACGGCGTCGACGTTCTGCGGCGATTCCTTCCAGCCGCTAGCGACGATCACTTCGCGGTCGGCCCGGTCGTCGCCATCGTCGTCGACCAACAGCGAGAGCTTTCCCTTGCTGGCGACGAACACGCCCGCTCCGTGCTCGTACTTCGGCGGCGTAAGAGCGAGTCCGATCGCGCCGCGCATCCGCCCCCGGCTTTCCCAGAACCTTTCGACGCGATCTTCCAACCCATCGCCGTCGCTATCGCTGAGCAAATAGACGTCGCCGTTGTAGCAGAGCGCGACCAGCTTGCCGTCGTGGCGATACTTCACGTTGTTCACGTTCGGCAGATCGACCGGCAGTTTCCGCGTGCCGAAGCCAGGCACGAAGATCTGCACGGCGGGGCTGTCGACGCTCACCAGCCGGTGGCCGCCGCCGTCTGGGGCGAGTCGCGGCAAGGGTGTTTTGGCGAGGCCGGCATGTTTCTCGGCCAGATACTTCTCGACCTTCGCCCGTTCGTCGTCTGTGAGCACTCGGTCGTAGATCAGCACTTCGGCGAAGTCGGCCTCGATGTGACCGTGCGTGTCGGCCGAAGCAAGGTTGTTGAAGTATCGGCCGCCGACGGTCAGACGATCGGCCCGCAGCGTGCTTACCGAACGGTCTCGCGTGCGGGCCGCCTTGCCGTCGACGAACAACCGCGTCTCGCCTTTGCCGGGCTTCGTCGTAAGCGTCAGCACGTGCAGCGGCCCGAACCTGAGTGCCCCGCTGAGCAAATCGACGGCGCCGCCGAAGCCGGCCCCTTCGGCATTAACCTGTTCCCACTGCTGCGTCGCGTTGGGACCGAGATCGAGATTCAAGCCGCTCTGATAGTCGTTTGCGCCGTGCTTATTCATCGAAAGGAACCCGCGCCAGTCGCCGGCGTTGGCTCGTGGAGCGGCGGCAATAACAACCGTCAATTCGCCAAGGTCCGCGCCCCACCCGACGTTCGCCAGATGATCGTCGACTCCGTCGAACCGAACGACAGCGAAGTCTTTGGTGTCAAAAAACAGCGGCCGTGCGTCGGCTGTTTTTTGTTCGACGTGCCGGCCGTTGCCAGAGGCGTCGTGCCACACGTCGACGCGGTCGTTGTCCTCGCCGAGTTCCGGCAACTTCGCGGCGGATCGGGCGGCGTTTTCACGCGTCGCATCTAGCCAGACTTGCAAACCATCCACAACGCTTAGGCGACCATCGGCCCAAGGCTCAGCCGCTTCGCCGTTCGTGCCCGATAGCATCGCAATTGTCACCGCGACGGCGACGAAAGGAATCGCGACGCCGCGTGGAAACGATCGATTGCATCGCATGTTGATGCTCGCTCAAGAATTGAAGGGACGCGGCGCGATCCGCGACTGCCCGGCCAGACGATTACGTCTTGTCACTAGCGCGATTCTACTTGCCGCGGTAGGCTGGCGTCAAAGCGTGACCCGATAATCGGCCGGCAACACTGAATCTCAGAGCGTCGCGTGCCATGCGACGTGCATTCGAGGACTGTTGCGACGCGCCGTTAACGCTTCGCGCCGACGATCCCGCTTACGTCGATCAAGTACAACTGCCGGCCCCCGTCGTGCGGCGAATCGATGCACACGAACTTCCCGCTGCGGCTGGAGCGCGGATGCGTGTCGCAGCGCCACTCGCCCTGATATTCGGTTGGCGAGTGAAAATGCCCCAGCGGCACGCGGCGACTGGTTGGCACATGGAACAGATACGGATGCTGCAACCGCTTAACGTCGGGATACGTGTCGTTGAGAATCCAGGCGTTGTCCGTATGCGGCACGTAGGTGTTATGACCGTTCAGCGTCATCACCTCCGGCCCGATCGGCTCGACTTCGTCCGTCCGGTCCTTGAACAAGTAGAACCGGTCCTTGTGCGAAGGATGCCACGCCCAGGCGGCGACGTGTTCGCCGTCGCGCCAAATGAAGTGGGACGTGCGGCCGTGCGGATCGAGGACGTACAGATTGTCGCCGTCGGCATCGGCAGTGAACATTCGCGTCGAGAATCCCCGCTCGCCATCGCCTCGCCAGCGGTGTAGAAAAATAAACCGCTTCCCGTCGGGCGAAATCAGCAAGTGATTGAACCAATGCTTCGCCCCGCGAGCAAAGCCGCCGGTGTAGTCGATCCGCGCCGCGTCGGCCAGCGAGACGATCAGCTTCGCCTCGCCGGTCTTCATGTCGACCTTCCAAATCCCGGAATCCGCCGGCGCGAACACGTCGGCGTTGGGGTCGGCGATGCCCGCGTATCCATAGCCCGGCCGGCAATCGTTCAGCCGGCGAAAGTCGCAAGAAAGCGCCCAACGTCCGTCGGGACTGACCGTGTAGATGGGATGCTCGATCGTCCGCCGTTTTCCGGTCTTGACGTCGAGCACGTGGCAGACGAAGCGGCCCTGTTTCTCGTTCGCATTCTTCGCGTTCTTCGCATCCTTGCCGTCATCGGACGGAGCGTCTTCGCGGTCGTTCCAAACGACAGTGCTCTCGTCGCCGGGCAGCCATTGGAGCATACAACCCTGCTGCCAGTTCCAAGCCCGCGTCCGGCCCAACTCGATCCAGCGGTCTCCATCGGCAAGATCGACCATGCCAACGCGAATCGCGTTTTCGGCCGCCGGTGAACGATGCTCGAAGGCCACTTCATTCCCCAGCACGTAGCGATCCGTCGTATCGAATTGATGCTTGTCGTAATAGCCGAACCAGTGGAACCTGGGGCCTTTGGTGATGGCGCGGATTGGGGGAAGAGATTCGGCAGCAGCATCGGCGCAATGAGCTGTGGTCGCTGTAAGCGCCGAAATTACGAAGGTCGCGAATGCCGGCCATGCCTGCGGACCAAAACAGCGCGGGAATGAGAATCTCAGTGGCATCTTTGGTAGTCTTTCGTCTCGGTCCCATGGGACACTACAAGCGTTTGACGTCGCGGAGAATGTCATCAAGCGCGTCCAACTTCGTCCAGGAAACCACATCGCCCTCGCCGCCATCGTATTGCAGGACTCGCTCACTGATTTCAACGGGTTCATTCCAGAGGTGCATCGAATCGGTTTCCAACACTCCGGCTTCATTTCGCTGGCCGAGGCTTAACCTGCCGCGAAAGTAGGTAAAATCCAAATCGTCCTCGCTGTATGTTTGGACCTGCCCATCTTCGATCCAGGCCACTCGGATATTTGCCTTTCCGTCCGGCGTGTATTGATGAACCATCCACATCGGATGCGGATCATCCTCGTCGCCGTTGATGTTTTCCGATCGCCACATTCCAAGTATTCGCGGTTCGTCGAAATACTCGCCCATAGCTTCACCATGCCATTGGATGGCCCCCACCGGATTCTCGTTGGCAAAGATTCTCTCCACGCGGTCGCGAATATACTCGTCGCTCGGCCTGCCGCATTTGGGGAAATGTTTGAATCTTGGAATCGTGCCGAAAACCCACATCAGTCCATCATCGCGTCCGCCGACCACATCGTGCGGCGAAACGGAATCGAAAACGAACTTGCCGCTATGCGCGAGCCACGCCACGTTTCGATCGTGCGGGAAGTCGACGGGCTCCTGATCGACGAGTATCTGCCCGCCTACCAACGCAACAGTGCCCGGAAAACTCCTGTCGTAAATAAGACATCGGTAGCGATCCGTGATTGATCCGTCGACGACGAGGGCGTGCAACGAATGATTCTCTATCGTCCCGAGAAAGTAGCCGGCAGACGCGTTTCGCGTGAATGCGTACCCGAACGGCAGAACGACTCCTACGAGGAAAATGACCAGCAGCGCAAAGAGTAGCCTTTTTTTCCACATGGCTCGTCAGACGGAATTGTCATACGGTATCGTTTGTCGAGGCTGGCATGCTCCACTGGAGCATGCCAGCATACGCTAGTCCATGTCGAAATAGGACGCAAGCACATGATATCGAGCGGATCGTGCCGGCTAGACCGCTGAAGTTGGCGCCGCGGTCGTACGGCCCGCGAGGTCGTGGATATCGAGAATGCCTGGGCCTTGCGCAGTTTGACCTGACCTACGATGAGATACCTTAATCGTTCGACAACACCCGCTCCGCCAGCCCCGTCGCCGCTTCGTCGTCGTTATCCCAGAGATCCTTAAGCCGGCGGCGGATGCGACGGTCCGCCGTTTGTAAGTAGTACCGCCCGGTCGCAAGTTCGTCCTCTCGACTCGACGTCTTGCCGCCGTGGTCGCCATGACCATCACCGTCGTGCGCGTTGACGAGATGCTCCAGCCGCGCCAGCACGCACCGGCTAACGTACAACTCCGTCGCCGCATCGGCCACTCGGGCGAGGTGATATTGCCGGTCGAGAATCGCCTCGCGATGCGTCGCCAGCAGCCGTGTCATCTGCCGGCCGAAGTGACCAATGGCGCTCGCCAGCCGCGCGGCCTCGGCTTCCAATTCCGTGCCGCGGATCGGCACATCCGGCGAAGAAACGAGCGAGCCAAGTTTTCTGGCCGCAAAGCCGCCGAGTCGCGCCAGGTTCGCCAGCGGCCGCGACATGGCGTTCTGCATTTCTTGCAGTTCCATGCCCACGCTCCGCAGGCCGACCAGCGCAATGAACGGCCGCAGCACGTCGTTCGAGCCTTCGCCGACCGTGTTGATCCGCGCGTCGCGAATCATCCGCTCGAACGGCTCGTCCGCGAAGTAAGCCATGCCGCCGTGAATCTGAAATGTATCGTTGAGAATCCGCCACAGCACTTCCGTCGAGAACACTTTGAGCATCGCTGTTTCGAGCATGTACTCCGACGCATCGGCGTCGATCAGCGCGGCGGTCTGATACGTGGCCGACTCCATCGCGTACACGCCGGCCGCCATGTAGGCCAATTTCTCCTTGACCAACTCAAACTCGCCGATCTTTTCGCCGAACTGCACGCGCTCGTTGGCGTAAGCACGCGATCGCTCCAAACAATATTTCGCCGCGCCGGTGCAGCTAGCGCCGAACGTCGTGCGGCCGAAGTCGAGCACGGTCAGCGCCACCTTCAAACCCTTGCCGACTTCGCCGAGCACGTTTTCCTTCGGCACGAACATATCGCGAAACGCCAGCCGGCTCGTTACCGTGCCGCGAACGCCCATCTTCGGCATCCGTGCTTCGGTGACCTCGAAGCCCGGCATGTCCGGTGTGGCCAGAAACGCCGTCACCCGCGTCTCGCTCGATCCGGCGACGGAGTTGCCAGCGATGGGCGTGCGGGCCATCACGGTGAGCGCCTTGGCAATCGAACCATTCGTGATGTACCGCTTCTCGCCGTTGAGCACGTATCCCCGGCCGTCGCCGGTCGGCGTGGCGGTCGTCTGCACGTTCGCCGCGTCGCTGCCGGCCGCCGGTTCCGTCAATGCGAACGCACTGATCCACTCGCCCGTGGCCAGCTTGGGCAGCCAAGTCGCTTGCTGCTCTGGTGTGCCGAATAGCACGATTGATCGCGGGCCGATCGAATGGTGGGCGTTGACGAACAGCGCCGTGCCGCCGCAATGCCCTCCAAGTACCTCGATCAACCGGCAGTATTGCGTTTGGGTTAGCCCGCGGCCGCCGCACGAACGAGGGAGACACGCGCCCAATACGCCCAGCTTGCCCAATCCGGCGATCACGCGGTCCGGTATGTTGGCGTCGCGGTCGATCGCGGCGGGATTGATCTCCTCGCGACAGAAGCGTTTTAGCTCGTCGACGAGTCCGTCCGTCGCTTCGTCGTGCGCGACCGGATACGGCGCGAGCTTTTCACTCAGGTGAAGACCGTAATACAGTCCGCCGGCGAAGCTCACGTCTTTGAGCCGGTCGCCGAACAGCGCCTCGGCGTCGGCCATTTGCTTTTCGCGGTCGCTGGGCTTCATGGCGGTTTGCGTCCTTTCGGTTTTTTGTATCGCTGGCGGCGGGAAGCCTACCGCGTCGGCGGTGGGGTCGTCCAGAGAGATTCGGCACGCGGCTTGCTATCGCTGGCATGCCGCCGCGTCGTGGCTATACTTGAAGTATACGCCTCATCGCGCAAGCACCCGCCCCGCAAGCGGAGGCCGCGGGGCGTGGCAACGTGAATCTGAAGCGAATCTAAGTCGTCCCAAACGGGTTTCGTCGCACGACCTAAACGTCGGTCGCCGCCGATACCGGCAGCGCATTCAAACGCAAAGGAGCCGGCCATGGATTCCAAAAACTACGCGTCGCTCTGTCTGATGGAGCATCAGATTCTCCAGCACGTCAAAGACGCGCTGCGGATCACGCTGGGCTGGGACACGGATGCCGTTGGCCCGGCTCGAAAGGTCTCGAGCGTGCAGTTCACGATGCTGTCGCTCAGTCGCCATCTCGAACGGGTGATGGGCCTGGAAGAGGAAGACGGCTATATGACCAGCGTGCGCGAGCTTAAGCCGAACCTTTACGACCGCGCGGCGTCGTTGCGGATGGAGCATCAAGAGTTTCGCAAGGCGCTCGAAACGATCATGCCGGCCTTGGAAAAAGTCGACCCCAGCGACGACGCAAGTTTCGGTAAAGTTTGCGGCAGCGTCACCGACTTCCTCGCCCGCATCGACCGCCACGACAAGCAAGAAACGGAGCTATTGCAGGCGGCGTTCTACGACGATATCGGCGGCGAGGGGTAACACGATCGCGTTGAACGTCGTGTCGATAATCGCCTGCTGCCGGCTACTCCACGTCCCGATCTTCCACGCCCCAGCGTCGCCAAGACGGCGGCAGCGGGGCCACGAACTCGATGAGCGTTTGTTGCACCGGGTGGATCAATTCCATCCGTCGTCCGTGTAGCGCGATTCCTTGCGAGAACGGTTGCCGCGCGCCGTATTTGCGGTCGCCGAGAATCGGGTGCCCAGCGTGCGACATTTGCACGCGGATTTGATGTTTGCGGCCGGTTTCCAGGCGGATCTCGACGAGCGTTCCCTTGCCCAGCGCCTTCATGCGGCGATAGCTGAGCACAGCCCGTTTGGCCTGCGGCGTTTCTTCGCTGACCACGCCCATCCGCTGCGCGCGGTCGTCGTGTCCTAGAAAGTTGACCAGCTTTCCCTTCGGCCGAGCGAGTTTGCCTTCGACGATCGCCCAATAGGTCTTTTCCACGTCGCGTTCGCGAAATTGTTCAGTCAGCCGCGACGCCGCCTTCGACGTCTTGGCCAATAGCAACACGCCCGAGACCGGCGTATCGAGCCGACTAACCACGCCGAGGTACACGTTGCCCGGCTTGTTGTCGCGCTGTTTGACGTAGCTGCGGGCCATCGCCAGCACGCTGGCCCGGTTGTCCGTAACGCCCATCGTCGGCACATCGGGCGGTTTGGCCACGACGAGCAGGTGGTTGTCTTCGTAGAGTATTGCGAACGGCGCGCGGGCCATGTTGATTCTCGGATAATTTCCCGTGCGTCGGCGACAGCAATAGCGGCAGCCACGGCTTTGACCTGGACGAACCGGCACTCGCATCGAGCTTTCCGAAGTGCGGCGGCATTGCGCCCGACGACCCCGCCGGGGGATGGGGTGCAGACTCGCGGCGACAACTGTTTCTGCTAATATACTAGCCGACGTAATCGCGAGGAGGCGAGCGCGAGGAATTTTGCCCCGCGCGTCGATGCAATTCGCGATCGCTATCACTGGCGAGCGATTCACGCTTCTCGTCATACTCCCAAACAGCCGGCGAGGCTCGCGTGAGCGACGCACAACGCCCCAAGCCTTCGTCGGATGGCTCCGCGTCGCCAGGGAGTCGGCCCGGTCCGTTGGCAGCCTGGACGAAGCGTTCGACGAGTCGCGCGGCCGAATCCGCGACCGCCGACCCTGCCGCGGCTCGCGCTGGCTCCGCGGGAAACGAGTCGCCACCAGCCGCAGCTCCCTCGCGTCCTCCGGGCGATGCGACGTTTGACGTCGCTCCGGTCGGCATCATGCATCTCGACAAGGCCGGCGTGCCGACGCGGGTCAATCCCGAGTTGTGCGATCTGCTCGGAGTCTCGGTACGCGAGTTGGTCGGCCACCCGCTGGCCGCGGTCTTGCATCCCGACGACGTGTCGCGATGTACGGGCGGCTTGCACCGACTTGTGACTGGCCGCAGTGCCTCGTTCGTACTCGAACAGCGCATGCAACGTCGCGACGGCGCGTGGCTGTGGACGCAGATGAATCTCGCCATCGTGCCCGGCCGCGAAGGTAGCGACGATTACGTCCTCGCCATCGTCACCGACATCTCGCGGCAGAAACGCGCTGAGGAAACTGTTCGCCAAACCAACGAACGGCTCGAATTCGTCATCAATCGCGCGCCCATCGTACTGTGGGCGATCGACCGCCACGGCGTGTTCACGATGTCGCGCGGCGCCGGTCTGATGCCGCTGGGGCTGAACTCCGGCGACGCCATCGGGCGATCCGTATTCGAAATGTTCTCCCAGTATCCAGACCTGCTCGAAAACATCCGCCGCAGCCTGGGCGGAGAAACAATGTCATTCGTGGCGCGGCTCGATGAACTGGCCTACGAC
>JAJDEG010000331.1 GCA_029259895.1 Planctomycetota bacterium | reverse complement strand
TGGAAAAACGAGCCTTCGGCGGAGAGCGGCCGGGTGCCGCCGCTGCCGATGATGTCGCGGCGGCTGCCGAGTCGTTGGCGAATCCTGGGGGCAACGCGAGCCGCGGTCAAGCGGGCGGCGGTCAATACCGTGGCCGTGGCTTCGCGGAATCCGCGACTGCGACTGCGACTGGGGCTGCGCCGGTCTCGATGTTCGTCGTCCATGTGACGGCCGAGGCCATGCGACGGCGCGCCTTCGACGACGTGTTGTCCGCGCATCACGTGGCGATGCTCGACGAATCGCGAATCGGCGGCGGCCTCGCACGAAGGAGGGCTTTCGACGGAAGCGCCGGTGGGGTGGCGGGCGAGAAAGCCGACGGGGCGATCGAGAACGATGGAGTTCCGCGCGATGGGGCGTTGGCGCAATCGGCGCTCGCTTCCGACGAGAGCCCAGACGGCGCGATCGCGGAAGGCGTCGGTCCCGAAGTGGTTGAGGTCGACGTGACGCCGGAGCAGCTTTCCAAAATCCTTGCGGCCGTCGATCGCAGGGCAGGCGAATTCTCGGTGTTGCGCGAATTTCCGTTGGAAGTTGAGAATGCGTTGCGCGATCGCTTTGGCGAGGATCGCGACGGAAGTGCGGGTGGCGTCGCGGGCGGCGGTCGACGTGCGCTGGCGGAAGTGCGGCCATCGCCCGACGCGCCATTGAAGCCTCTAGAAAAGCCGCGTGCGGCGCCGCAAACGGTCGAAGTCCCGACGGATAAGTCCGTCGCTTCGCCTGCGCCAACCGTGCGGGAGAAGAAATCGGACGCGGCGTCGCGGGCCGTCGTGCCGCGAGCCGTCACGCCGCGACCTGATGTGCCGCGAGCGAGTGCTACGGCCGAATCGTCGCCGGGAGAAGGTAAAGACGCTGAGCGTGGCGACGACGAGGTTCGGGATGCCAAGATCGGCGAACGCAATCAGGATGATCGGCAAGCCAAAGACGATCAAGCCAAGGACGAGGCGAATCCGCCGCCGGCCACCGACGCACCGAGCCGCGACACAGCCAAGGGCGAATCCAATGCGGCCGGCCGAGGCGACGCCAAGCCGCTGGCCGAACCGACAAGTCCGGCCGGCGTTGCTGCAGCCGACGATCAATCGCCGAATGGATATGCCCGCCGCGTTCCACCTCGTTGGGCCAACTCGCGCTCCGCGCGACGAGACGTGCGTAGTCGAAGCGTCGCTGAGCCCAAGGCGATTGTCGCACCGTCTGTCCGTGCCGCCGATGCCGACGGCGATCCGACGGCGAAGGCGGACGACGCGAAGGCGGACGACGCGGCGGCGGAAGACGTCGCCGACCGGGCCGTCGGTGGGCGTTCGCCGTCGTTGGCCGACACGCTGGCATCCCCCGAGGCGGAACTACCGCTCGCCGATGCGCCGCGCATCCGCGTGTATTTTCTGTTGCAGCCGGCAACTGCGGCTGTTGACGCCGGATCGGACGAGCCGCCACCGGCGTCGGCCGACTAACCGACTCGCCAGTCAACCAGTCAACGTGCCGGCCGATTCGCGCGGTAGCGGCGATGGCGCGGCGCGGTACAATCGCTTCCTGGCATTCGCCGCAACTTGCGGTATCGCGATTCACGTCGGCCGGTTACTCGTCGGGGCGACATTTTCTCTTTTCGTCCGTCGCCGCCGGCTCATTTCACGGAGCTCTTGCATGTCCGAGGTCAAGATTCGTTTGCGTCCCAATGGTCCGCTCGTCGTCGAAGGCCCGATTGAGATCATCGATCAGAACGGCAACCCGTTTCCGATCAACAAGGACAAGGCGGTGGTCGCGCTGTGCCGCTGTGGAGCGTCGGAGAATCGCCCGTTTTGCGACGGCACGCACCGCACGTCGGGCTTCGTGTGCGAACGTCTTGCGCCGACGGCCTGACGCCGTCCGCGCGCGTTGCAATGCCGCCGCCGTGAGGCTGCCGTTGTCGACAGCCCGTCGACATGTTTTCCGCAGCCCACGCGTGGTCGTCGACGAACGAAACGCGAGTATGCGACGCGCCGAACATTTCGGCGCAAGTCGTTGTGCAACGAGGACTTACAGAACCGTTGCGGCGCAGAATTCAAGAAAGTTCGACCGTCTGCGTTCGGCGGTCTTGCTGGAGCCGTTCAACCGGCCGCGCTAGAATCGCCTTAGCATTGCCTTTAGCGCTGCGGCCCGCCAGGAGCACGGTCGTCCGCGGTAGGCTCGTCCGACTACCAGTCCAAATACCACTCGAGGATTCGCACATGGAAGTTTCGTCCGACGCCGTTCTCTCCGAAGCCGAAGTGGCGTCGCAGCCGTTTCTTGGCCGCTGGCACACGCTCGTGAGCACTACGAATTGGGAGAAGGGCCGCATCATCTGCGATTGGCGAGAGGCCCTCGTCGACGCCGGCCGCCCCGCAGCGGAATACTCCGACGAAGCTTGGGCCAACCGCGCCGGCGGCGTCACGAGTCAGCACGTCGGTCGGCTGCGTCGCGTCCACGACCGCTTCGCCGCCTCGCACGCCAGCTACGAGGGGCTGTATTGGAGCCATTTTCAGGCGGCGCTCGACTGGGAAGATGCGGAAATGTGGCTGGAAGGCGCGCTGCAAAACGACTGGTCCGTTGGCCGAATGCGGCAGGAACGTGTCGCCACGCTCGGCGACGTCGAGGCCCGAGGCGATGAGCTTGCCGCGCAAGTCGACGATCGGGCCGCCGCCGAACAAGCCGCGGCCGAGGAATCGGCCGGCGACGGGGCGGATCACGACGACCGTATCTCGCCCTCGGTCGCGCGGTTGCAAGCTTCGGACCTTGCCACGTCCGACGAGGTGGACGACGCGACCGACGCCGCGTACGACGATGCGGAGGACGATAGCGACGACGACGCCACGAGATCGGCCCGCCGCGACCCGCCCGTAAGGCCGTTTGCGGAATTGCCGGAGCTTCCGGACGATTTGCAGGCGGCGTTCGATGCATTCAAGCTGGCGATCTTGAATCACCGCCGCGAAGGTTGGCAAGATGTCTCGTGCGACGACGTCGTTGCGACACTCGACGCTCTGAAGATGCTTGCCGTCGCGCCGCTGGACGACTAGACTTCGCCGGCGCTACGCTCGCGCGGAGGGTCGCGATTTGACGTAGCGTGTCGGGCGAGGCTCGTCACCGGGCGCGAATTGCGCCGAATGGCCCTTTCGCTTAAGAAAAAGATACGAGAACACGGACGCCGCATGAGCCATGGACGGCTCCCTACTTCATGGCCGCCTTCGCCTTTTCGCGCTCCTGGCGCAGCTTTTCCAGCGCGGAGAGCGGCTTTTCTGCCGGCTTGTCGTCCGCGACAGCCTTCGGCATCGGAGCGGCCGCCACCGCAGGTGCATCCGGCTTCGGCGGCAGCGGCACGTCGATCCGCAGTTCGCCGCCGTAGAGCATGTGGACGACCGGTTCGCCCTGTTCGACGATCGTCGCACGGGCGAGCACCGACTTATGCTTGCCGGCGGGCGAGTCCTTCGACGTTTTGACCTTGAACGCCAGTTGCTCGGTGTCCTTGGTGAGCTTAAGCGACTCCGCCGTCACGCCAGCCGGCAAGCCGAGCAACTCGACCGTCGCTTCGCCGGCGAAATCGGCGTTCTTCGTGACGCCGACGACCACGTCGACCTCTTGCCCTTGTTCGACCGACGCCTTTTGATAGGCAAAGCCGACGAATGGCGCGGCGACGCTTAGGGTCGCCAGTTGCGTCGACGTTTCGACCGCGCCATTGCCGACGCCGGCACGAGCGATCGCGACGATCTTATGCTCGCCGATTTCCGCGCCGCCGTTAGCCGTGAGCGGAATCTCGGCTTCGTTCTTTCCTTCGGCGATCGAAATCGATGCGGACGAACCGATGCCCGGCGGGTTGTAGAGAAGGAACACGCCGATCGGCGCGGTGAAGCCCTCCGCTCGCGTGGCGACGATCTTGAGGCTCATCTGACCATCGCGGACCAGCGGCGCTTTCGGCTGCACGATTTCGACCTTGAAGGGAGCGGGCGCGGTGACGGCGGCGGCCATCCGCTCGGCCCAATGTCCGTAGACATCGACGTTGTTTTGGCCGCGGACGAGTTGCGAGCGCTGCAGCAGGTGGCCGTCGAACTTGAGGTTCTCGTCGACCGGCTTGCCCACCACGTCGGTCAGCGTTCCGGCGGGGCTTGCACCGTCGGCGGCCGTGAACAGCACGGGCACGAAGGTTCGATTGGCGGTCATCGGCAGCGTTTCGGCGGTGATGCCTTCGGGTAAACCGTTGAAGCTGACGTTCAAATCGCCACCCCAGTCGGTCCGGCTGGCGCTGACTAGCAGCGCCATGCGGTTGCCTTGGGGCACGGACAGCGTATGGGCGACGTATTGCTGCCGTTCGGGCAGGCCCATCGTTAGCACCGGCTGTATCGGCGCGATTTCGATCCGATAGGCGTAATCGACGCCGCCCTTATTCAGATGGTCCCGGATGACGACGAGGTAGTCGTCATCTTCGGGAAGCGTGACGCGGAGGTAGCTATCGGGCGATCCACTGTCGTCGTTGCCGCCGACGCCTTGGCCGTTGCTGGCGCGAAGAACTTGCAACACCGAGTCGAGCGGCGAACGCAACTGGCGCGCCAGCACGCGGACGTCGAAGGCCTGTCCCTTTTTGCCGGCGAACTTGAAGTGGTCGACGTCGCCCGCTTTTTCGATGACGCCATGCACGGCCAATGGCGCGGCGAAGGGAGTCGCTTGTTCGCGGGCGTCGTTCGGTTCGGCTTCGAGGCCGTTGTCGAGCGTGCTGAGCCGGAAGGGATTTCCTGATGGGGCAACGCCGAGATCGTCGTTGGCGAAGAGTGAGAACTCGCGCGAGATCGTGGCGGGAAGCGTGACTTTTTCCGTGCGGTCGCCGAGGACGTCGCCGAGCAGGCGAACGTCGACCGTCGTGCCGGCTTTTCCGCCTGAGGGAATCACGGCGGTCGGTCGCGGAAAGCGGCCGACGTGCAATCGATAGCGACATTCGCCGCTGCCGCCGAACGAGCTTTCGCGGACTTGGACGATGTACTTGCCGTCCTTGGGGGCGACGACCGAGCATACGCCGTCCTGCCGCACCAGCGCGGCGTCGTCGGAATTGACCAACTCGAACCGCGCGTCGTCGAGAATTGCCACGTAGGGATCGAAGAACGTGTAGCCTAGCCGCAGCCCTTCGATCTCGGCGGTAATTCGCTCGCCGGCCTTGGCATCGACGACGTAATAATCGACGTCTTCGTTCTCGACGACGCCGTTGACCGTTACGTCCATGCCGACCTGTTGCGGCGCGTCGAACTCGCTGTTTGGCTCGGCTTCCTGCACGTCGGGCATAGCGCCGATGCTGAATAGCTTCAAGTCCGAAATGCCCGTCGCCGTTCGCACGCGCATGCCGTACAGTCCGACGGGACAGTCGGCGGCGATGGCGAGCTTCACCTTGACGGAGCTGTCGCCCTCGGCGGCGAGGCTCTTGACCTCGATGCCGGGTTCGTAGATCAGGATTTGCTGTGCATCGCCCAATCGTGCGCCGGAAAACGTGACGTCGACTTCGTTGCCGCGCTGCGCTCCGAACGGCGAAATTGCCCCGAGCGACGGCTCGGCCGCCGAAGCAACATTGCCGATTGACGAAAACACGACGCAAGCGAGAACGGCAAGAATGCGCATGACCAACCGCGATCCGTTTAAGGTGAGTTCGTAGGGTGGGTCGAACGGAGTGAGGCCCACCGCGCGATCATAAAGGCACTGGTGGGCCTCACTCCGCTCGACCCACCCTACATCTTTGCCTGATTCTCGACGGCCGCTTATGCCATCAGGCCTTTGACTGGCTTGCCGCCGTCGACGATTTCGATCGGCCGGTCGCCGGGGGCCATCAGTTCCTTGTCGGCGATGATGCCCATCAGGTAGTAAACCGTGGTCATGAAGTCGACTGGGCCGATTTCGTCGTTTTCCGGTTCGCTGGCCGTGGCGTTCGAGCTGCCGTAGACGATGCCCTGCTTCGCGCCGCCGCCGGCGAGTACGCAGCTAAACACCTTTGGCCAATGGTCGCGGCCGGCGGTGCCGTTGATCTTCGGCGTGCGGCCGAATTCGCTCGACACCATGACCAGCGTGTCCTTAAGCAAGCCGCGCTCGTCGAGGTCGGTAATCAGCCGGTGATACGCCTGATCGAACGCCGGCATTGCGCCGCGCATGCCGCCCGTGATCTGGTTGTGCATGTCCCAGCCGCCGTAGGTGAGCGTCACCATGCGGACGCCCGCCTCGACCAGTCGCCGGGCCATCAGCATCCGCTGGCCGGCCTGGTTGCGGCCGTACTCGTCGCGGAGTTTGTCTGGCTCGGCGTCGATGTTGAACGCCTCGCGGGCCTTTTGCGAACTGATCAGGCTGTACGCCCGTTCGTAGAAGGTGTCCATCGCCCTCAGCGCGTCGGACTTTTCTTTGTTGGCGAAATGCTCGTTCACGGCATCGAGTGCCGAGCGACGGCGGGCGAAGCGCTCGTCGGTCACTCCGCCGGGGAGCGCCAAGTCCTGCACGCGAAAACCCTTCGATGCCGGATCGGCGCCTAAGCTGAACGGCGCGAAGGAGGAACTGAGATAGCCCGTGCCGGCGAATTCGTTCGGTTGGTTTGGCACGCAAACGTACGGCGGAAGATTGTTTCGCGGGCCGTACTCGTGGCTCACCACGCTGCCGATGCTGGGGAAGATTAGCGCCGGGCTGGGGCGATAGCCGGTGAACATGTTGTGCGTGCCGCGCTCGTGGGCCGCTTCGCCGTGGCTCATGGAACGGATGACGGTGAGCTTGTCGGCGATCGTCGCCGTCTTGGGGAGCGTTTCGCAGAACTGCACGCCGGGCACGTTCGTATCGATGGCCTTCAATTCGCCGCGATACTCGATCGGCGAGAACGGCTTAGGGTCGAACGTTTCCTGCTGGGCGATGCCGCCGGGCAGAAAGATGTGGATCACGCTCTTGGCCTTGGCCTCGATGAAGTCGTAATCCTTCTGGTCGGCCTGTGCCTGACGAACGCGGAGGAAGTCGGCCAGCGTGAGGCCGAGACCGCCGACGGCACCAACGGTCAGCGCTTCGCGGCGCGAGGGAAGAAACGTGCGAAGAAAGGACGCGCAACTCATCGATCCGTCTCCTGAAGAATCAGCCCCGCCGGACTCAACGCCAGCGCAGGCTCGAACGAAGTTGGGTCTGGAGCGCTCGAACCATCGAACGCGATCACGGTGGGCACGCGCTTCGCCACGAAGGCGACTCGCGCTTGGTAAGGTGGGATGTACGGTCCACAGACTAATCAACGGTCGCCGATTTGTCAAATTGACAATACCGCGTCAAGAACGAATGTCGCGTTTTTCGCAATTATCCGTTCAGGAGCTTTTCGGCTTGTGCGAGACGCGGCGGCGGTTCGAGGCGGGTACCGTCCTCGTCCACGCCGACGTCGTATAGGCTCATCGTGCGGAGCGACGTTAGGAATTCGCCGGGCCGAAACAACTGGCGTTCGACGTGGCGTCCGGTGAGATTTGCGAAGAAGATTTCCGCTTCCGCCTGTAGCCGGTCGCCCACGTGGCTCGTGGCCGAGACGAAGGAGCCGTCGGCGTGCGTGTCGACGACTTCAACGTGATACGTCAACGTGTCGCCAGGGCGGGCGTGAAAATGGAAGGCGATCTTGGAGATTTTCGCCAGAACGACGCGGTCCTCGAATCCCGATAACTCGCCGACGAGCAATCCGCCCGTCTGCGCCAAGCCCTCGGTGACCAGGGCGTTGGGCATCACGGGATTGCCGGGAAAGTGGTCGTGGACGTGTTCCTCGGCCAACGAAACATTCTTGATGGCGGTCGCCCTGCGGCCGCGCTCGAACTCGGTAAATCGATCGATCCAAAACCAACGCATGAGACCGTTACCAACAATGTCGCGCTTCGTTACCTAACAATTAACCACAGAGGACACGGAGGAGGAGCACGGAGGGACACCGAGGTGGAACGCTTGATGCCACGCACGTGTCGAACGTAGCCATCGTATCGCAGCTTAATCGTGTCGCAACTTAGCCGACGGCCGCGACTTTCGTTTCGACGTATCGGCACATGTCTTGAACCGTGAGCATCGAGCCGAACGTTTGTACGGCCGGATTCGCTTCAAACTTCGTCAAGTCGATGAACGGCAGTCGCTCCTTGAGCAGGGCCAAACCGACCGGCGTCACTTTGCCGTTCTGCACGTACTCTGCGTTCTTGAAGATGTCCTCGGGAAACAGTTCTTCGCGCTGGATCTTGATGCCGAACGACTTTTCCAGCTTGAACATGATGTCGAGGTAGTCAATCGACTCGGCGCCCAGGTCGCCCTGCAACGTTGCCTCGGGCGTAACGTCCTCGTCGTCGAGTGCCAGCGCGTCGACCAGGGCCGCTTGTACTTTGGAAAAGATTTCGTCTTGAGAGGGCATCTCGCTCGGACCTCCAGCGTAATTAAAAAATTAGTCTATTCGCTCGATCGCAGCGCATCGGGCAGTTGTTGGGTGGGTCGAACGAAGTGCGGCCCACCAAGCGGCCGCGCACAAAAGGTGGGCCTCA
>JAJDEG010000034.1 GCA_029259895.1 Planctomycetota bacterium | reverse complement strand
CGCAGTTTCGCACGAGCACGGCTCGCGACAATACGACCGGCCTGCTGATGGACGGCAACGTGGCGATCGTTGCCGAGCGAATGACGATTTTTGGCAACGCGACGGGCGTCGATCTGCGCGAAGGGACATTGCGCGACAGCCGCGTCTATCAGAACAGCGGTCGCGGTGTGACGCTGCCGCCGACCGGATCGACGCGGACCGTCGTCGGCAATGCGATCTACTCGAATCAAGTCGGCATCTATCACGAAGGAATTGCCGGCGGCGCAAATATGATCGGAAACAACCTGGTTTACGGACATACCGACGCCGGCATCGTGCTCGACGACGCCACGACGCAGGGCGGTTCCAGCTCGCTGCTGCACAACAACACGGTGTACGAACCGGCCGCCGACGCCGTGCGGATCGAGGGCACGTCGCGCTACGTCGATCTGCGCAACAACATTTTGGTCGCCGGCGGGGCAGGCAACTACGCCGTGGTGGTGGAACGCGGGGCGCAGCGCGATTTAACGAGCGACTACAACCTGTTTCACACGACGGCGGGCGCACGGCTTGGCTCGTGGCAGAGCGAGTTCGACACGCTGCTTGCTTGGCAACTCGAAACCGGGGTCGATCGGCACTCGCTCGTTGGCGACCCGCAATTCGTCGATCCGCTGGGGGCCGACGGCGTTCTCGGCGCGGCCGGGGCTTCGCTCGGCGTGGACGACAATCTTGGCCTGGCGTCGACCGTCGGCAGCTACTTCGCCGGTAGTTGGTCGACGCAGCCGCAGGATTCGATCGCCATCGACGCAGGCGATCCCGCATCCTCGTTCGCGGGCGAACTGAGTCCGCTGGGCACGCTGCCGCCGCCGCTCGCCGGTCAGGCTGGCGGCCGCATCAATCTTGGCGCGGATGGCGGCACTGGCCGCGCGGCTCGTTCGCCGGCCAGTCTGGTGCAGTTGCTGTCTTTCGACGGCGGCCAGAAAGTCCGTCAGGGCCAGGTCGCGTCGATCGATTGGCGTAGCGTGAATGCGGCCGCGACCGTCGATCTTCACTGGATCGACGAAGCGGCTGGCGGGACCGTGACGCCGATCGCGGTGGGCGTCGTCAACGACGGGAAGTACGACTGGACGCCGACGGTTGCTTCTTCGGCCGCGCGAATTCGCATTACGACGACCGCCGCCGGCATGGCACAACCGCTAGTCGCCGAGTCTCGAGAGGCCTTTGTCGTTGGGCAGGCCAGTTTCGTCTATTACGTCAACGATGCGTTCGACGCGATTGCGGACACATTCACGACGACGGCCGGGTCGTACCTGTACAGCGGCACGACGGCGAACGATCCGTTGCCGTCGGTCCAGGCGGTGCTGCGATCGTATGACGTTGGCGTCGGCGACACAATTCTCGTCGACGCGGGAACCTACGCGACGGTGACAAATATCGCGCTCGGCGCGGCCCATGCTGGCTTGCGGATCGTTGGTCCGGCCGGTGGCACCGCGCTGCTCGACCGCGACAACACGACGCCGCTGCAATACGTCATCGAGATCAACGATGCGGACGACATCGAGATTCGCGGGCTGCACCTCACACGCGGCGTGCGCGGTCTTTCGGCCGTCGATGCCGACGGTGCGATCGTGGCCGACAGCACGGCAAGGAACAACGCGGAGATCGGCTTCACCGTCGATTCGACGAGCGACAACGTGCAGGTACTGGGCAATACGGCCTTTGGCACGCTCGGTAGCAGCGCGACCGAGCAGGACACCGGCTTCTTGCTCGACGGATCGAATATGACGATCGAGCGGAACGTCGCCTATAAGATCGGTGGACAGCTTCATCGCGGCTTCGACGTCGACGCCGCCGGCACGCTGGCGTTCCGCGAGAACGAAGCTTACATGAACCAGGTCGGATTCTTCATTCGCAACCAGTCGGGCGTCGTCGCGGACAACTACGCCCATAACAATACCCGGGGCTTTGAACTGGACGACTACGATTCCGCCGCCGCGACTGTCGTGCATGGCAACCGCGCGATCGACAACACGTCGCACGGGTTCTTGGTCGACCGAAATACGCTGCTGTACGGCAATCTCGCCCAGGGGAACGACGTTGGCATCTACGCCGACGACGCGTCGAGCACGATCGGCACGGGCCAGTTTTTTGGAACTGGCTACGACGCCGCCAACGTGGCGATCGCCAATCAGGTCGGCATCGAAGCGCTCAATGGTACGGTGCAATACAACCGTGCCGTCGGCAACACCGTCGACGGCATCCGGTTGACGCGCAATCCCGTCGATGTGATCGGCAACATGGTGTATGGCAGCTCGGTGGGCATCCACGTCGCAGCCCTATTCCGCGGCTCGCGCATCTCCAACAACCTCGTTTACGACAACACGAATCAGGCCGTTTACATTCACAACACCGCCACGAGTGGAAGCGGAACGATTGGCCTGCGGATCTACAACAATACGCTGTGGCACGACGTGGGCACGGCGCTGTGGTTGGCCAACAACGGCTCTGACGTCCGGCTGCGGAACAACGTGATTTCGATCGGGGCGGGCAGCGGCATTATCGTCGACGGCGCGACGGTCGGATTCAGCAGCAACCGCAACAACGTCTTTCGGCCGACGGGAGCGGCGAACTGGGGCGTTTGGAAGGGCGGCGCTGCGAACACACTTGCCGCGTGGCAAGCCGCCAGCAGCCAGGATGCAACGAGCTTCTCCGTCAATCCGCAATGGATCGACATCGACGGCGCCAATAACCGTTTTGGTTGGGACCGATTCGACGCCGGCAGTCCGCTGGAAGATTTCGGTCGCGACGACAATTTCTTGCTCACCGCCTTTTCGCCGATGATCGACGCGGCCGACAGCTTCGAGGCGCCGGCGGCGGATCGGCTTGGCCGCGTACGCCACGACGATCCGGACGTTGCCAACACCGGCAGCGGCGCGATCGCGTTCTACGACCTCGGCGCGTTCGAGTTCACTTCGTCTAGCGGCGACGTGTCTCCTCCGACCGTCGTTGGTCTCTTGCCGATGGGGGTGACCAACGATGCGACGGTCAGCGTGCCGTTCGATCGCATCACGGTCGCCTTCAGCGAAGCGATGGACCCGATCCGCGCGACGAGCATCGCGCTGTACGCGCTCGTCGAAGCTGGGGATGATGGCGCGTTCGAAACGGCCGACGACGTGATCCTCGAGCCGACGACGATCGAGTATTCCAGCGACACGCAATCGGCGTCTATCGTGCTCGACGAGCCGCTGCCGCCGGGGCATTACCGATTGCGGCTCACCAGCGGGCCGGTGGTTGGCGTTGCCGATGCGGCTGGCAATCTGCTCGATGGTGACGCTAACGCGACCGCCGGCGGGGCGTTCGTTCGCACGTTCTTCGTCGCCGAGGCTGCGGCAGGCGATTTCGACAACGACGGCGAAGTCGACGACCACGACATCGACCTGTTGATGGAGGCCCGCAATGCCGGTGCGAACGATCCGCAATTCGATCTGACCGGCGATGGACTGGTCGATCAGGCCGACGTCGATTTTCTCGTGGAGACGATCCTCGGCACGCACTACGGCGATGCGAACCTCGATTCGATTGTCGACGCCGCCGACGCGGCGATTCTAGCGAGCAATTTCGGTTGGACCGGCGGCCCGGCTTGGGCGCTTGGCAATATGAACGGCGACGACAACGTCGATTTGCACGATCTGGCCAAAATGCAATCGAATATGGGAGCCGGCGGCCCGCCATCGCCAGTGGCATCCAATGGGGCAGCGTCGAGTCCGTCGGCGATTGTCGTTCGGAAGGCGGCGAAGATATTGCACGCGACGGAAGTTGTCTCTAGGCGGGATGCGGCCGTTGTCGCAGAGGGCCGCGGCGAATCGTTGCGGGGCAGGCGGCCGCACGGAGCTACGCGAAGCGAGCGAGCGCTGGCGGTCGACGAAGTGATGTCGACGCGACGTGCGAAACGTTCGGTCTAGATACGGTCGCATTTTGACGTGGGCGCGGCGAGGCGGTGTTGGCTTTCGCCGGACGGAGGAATCGGTAGAATACCGACGTAGTCTGGCGTCGGCAGTTTGGGTGACGATTGCGCCGGCAGGCATCCTCGATCGAATTCCGTCGTATTGCGAGCTTCCTTCATGCGTAGAACGATCGTCAGAATTGCGTTGATATCGGTTTTCTCGATGGGAATCGCCCTTGGCATGACGGACTCATTACACGCCGCCGATCCTCCGATGGACGAAGGGCAGGTGCTGTATCGCCGGGCACTCGCGCATTCAAACAAGGGCGAGAGCGCGGAGGCGGTTAAGCTTCTCGATCGCGTCCTTGCGGCCGACAAGAACAACGCACAGGCGTATTACATTCGCGGGCGAGAGCGGTTTCGCACAGGCGACGTCGACGGATCGATCGCCGATTTCGATCGAACCGCGGCGCTAGAGCCGAAGCGGGAACGCGAGTTGTGGGAGCGCGGGCTGTCGCATTACTACGCCGGTCGATTCGGCGACGGAGCGAAGCAGTTCGAGCAATACCAGACCTTCTACGACAACGACGTGGAGAATTCGGTGTGGCGGTATGCGTGCGTGGCTCGCGAGCATGGCGTCGAGAAAGCGCTCGCGACGTTGCTGCCGATCGAGAACGACCGCCGCGTGCCGTTCATGGAAATCTACGCGATGTTCCAAGGCAAAGCGACGCCGGAGGACGTGCTGGCGAGGGCGAACGCGGGCGAGGCCAGCGACGAAGACCGCAAGGAGCAGTTGTTCTATTCGCATCTTTACATTGGCCTGTGGTACGAAGCCACCGGCAAGGCGGAAAAGGCCAAGGAGCATCTCACGGTGGCCGACGAAAAGTACAAGATTGGACATTACATGTGGGACGTGGCGCACGTTCACATGGCGCGGTTGAAAGAATCACGTACGAAAGACAAGTGAAATCGAGCATTTCAAGTACCAAGCGATGCTGATGGGCCAATGCGGCCGCCAGTCAGGAGTTTCGTATTTTGCCTCGAACACATATCGTTCGCTCGCTGGTCATGTTGCTTTCGGTTGGATCGGCAAATGCCGCCCGATCGGACGAACATTGGACGGACGAATTGTTGCAAGTCTTCAAACAAGGGCGGAAAGCGTCACGAGAACGAGACAACATGGCCGCAATAAAGCTATTCGACCGAGTGATCGCCGCAGGCGTCAAAAAGGCACCTGTATATGACTTACGCGGTGAAGTTAGATTGCGTAGCGGCGATATCGAAGGTGCCATTGCCGACTTCGACATGCGCGAGAAGCTTATGGATATGGGAAGGCAGCATATGCACCTTCGCGCCACCGCGTATTACTACGTTGGGCGATTCGATGACGGCGCGAACGAATTCGATGGCCTAAACAGAGGCGACCGTCGCGACGTAAGCCATGCACTTTGGCATTACGCGTGCGTCGCTCCGAAGTATGGCGTCCCAATAGCCCGTTCGACGCTGCCGCGCGTCGACATGGAGAAGGCCAACACGCCATTTCCGGAGCTTTACGCCATGTATCAGGGGAAGCTGAAGCCGGCGGATGTCTTGGCGGCGGCCAACGCTGGCGAAATGGCGGCCAAGTATCGAATTAGGAAACTTTTCTACTCGCATTTCTACATCGGTCTATGGCACGAAGCAGCCGGCGAGTCCAAGAAAGCCATGGAACATTTGACGATCGCCGTCGAGAAGTACAAGGTCGACGATGAGCTATGGTACGAGAATTGGTGGGACGTGGCACAAGTCCATGTCGCGAGCCTAAGAAAGGCGGCGAAAACACCGGCGGGCGAGGCACAAGAGAATGAATGACGGCTTCGTTGCCGAGTTGCCGTCCGCCGCGATGAGTTTCGACCGCGACACGGTCGTCGTGGCGCTGGCTTGGTATTTCGTGTTCGTGGTGTCGGCGGTGCTGCACGAGGCGGCGCATGCGCTGGCGGCTTGGAAGCTGGGGGACTCGACGGCCTACGAAGGCGGGCAGGTGTCGATCAACCCGCTGCCGCACATCGAGCGCGAGCCGATCGGCATGATCGTCGTGCCGCTGATCAGCTTAGTCGTCAACCAGGGGCAGTGGGTTTTCGGTTGGGCGAGCGCGCCCTACAACGTGCATTGGGCGCTGTCACATCCAAAGCGGGCCGCCGCGATGGCGCTTGCTGGACCGGCGGCGAATCTGATCCTGGCTGTGCTGGCTGGAGTCGCCTTGCGCGTTGGCCTCGTGCATGGCTTTTTCGTGGCACCGGACGATTTCGGATACGCACAACTCGTCGATGCGGCTGGACCCGGGGTCGGTGTCGGCGCGGCGAAGCTGCTCAGCATACTGTTTTCGCTGAACATGATTCTGTTCACATTCAACATGTTTCCGCTGCCGCCGCTCGACGGCAGCGCGATCATTCCGCTAATTGTCAGCTACGAAGGGGCCGCCAAGTATCGCCACTACGCCTCGCAGCCGGCGTTTTGGATGATGGGGATGTTGGTGGCGTGGAACATGTTTCCGGTGGTGTTTCTGCCGATATTCTGGCGAGCGTACGCCTTAGTTTTTTCCGGCGCGTAAGCCGCGTGACGTTCGCCGTTGGCGGCGGAGGTTGACACGAACTACGGCCGGCCAGCGATTTTGCGGCGGGTGTGGTGGATTCTATGACGGGGCAATCGGAAATCCGCTGTCGAATGTGCGGCATGGCACGAGACATTGCCGTCACGGAAATGGTCGGGCTGCTGCGCTCGGCCGGAATCTTGAAGGCTAAATCGGATTCCTCGCCGGAAGTGGTCGACGAGTTGTTCGTCGCCGCGGCCGCGAGGTTGCCATGTCCCGATTGCGGCGCGATCGGATTGTCGACGGGGCGCGCGTCCCAGGCGGCGAGCGACGAAGATTGGGGCCAGGCCCGGGCTTGCGAAGGTTGCCGCGCGCCGATTCCGCCGGAGCGGTTGGAGTTGCTGCCCGACGTGCGGTTGTGCGCCGTTTGTCAGGGAAAGGACGAGCGGGGGGAAACCGCGGAGGAGCGCGAGTTTTGTCCGCGGTGCGGGTCCGTGATGGAGCTTGTGAGCGGGCGCGGGCGGGGGATTTCGCGGTATGCGATGCGCTGTCCTGCTTGTCGCCGGTGATGGTCCGCGGTGGTCGCTCGCGATGACGTCGTTCAATGAATTCAAAGCGGGAAAGCTATTCTGTATTGGAGTGAAGGTGGTCGCTATTCGATCACAAATCTCCAAACCGGCCTTTGCCCAGCTCGCGTAGATGGTCCGCCTCGTTCAGGGCGTCGATGATGACTTCGTGATTCCAGATGATTCTGGTGATGGCGGCGTTGTAGAAATGAAACGGGCCGCGGTGGATGGGGATATCGAGAAGTGACTTGAGGGCGGCGGTGAGGAGCCCGCCGTGGGCGACGACGGCGACGTGCTGGCGGCCCGACTGGCGGATAGCCTCGAGCACTGCTTTGCCGCGGTCTTGAAGTTCGCGGCGAGTTTCACCGCCGCCGATGCGGAAGTCGGCTTCGCGGGCCGTCCAGCGACGTTCTTCGTCCGGGTACTTCGCCGTCATTTCTTCGCGGGTGAGACCTTGGAAATCGCCGGCGTGGATTTCCTTGAGGCGGTCGTCGGTTTCGATTTTGAGATCGTGGCGGGTGGCGATGGCTTGGGCCGTTTCGAGCGCGCGAGAAAGCGGGCTGGCATAGAGGGCGTCGAGCGGTTCCGTCGCCAGTCGCTCGGCGACGGCGGCGGCTTGACGGCGGCCAATCTCGGAAAGTGGAACGTCGAGCTGTCCTTGTATTCGGCCGGTGGCGTTGTACTGGCTTTCGCCGTGGCGGACGAGGAACAGAATCATGGGCGGCGTCTCGAGGCTCAGGGACTGTTGACCGGGCAAGGCCTGAGTATTGAGGGTCGCCGATTAAGGTTCAAGGATCAAGCATCAAGTTTCAAGCAAGGTTTAAGGATCAATGTGCAATTTGGTGCGCTATTTGTTGCGCGGCCGGTGCGTGGCTCGGTCGGGAGACCGGCCACAACAGCGAGGCGAGA
>JAJDEG010000330.1 GCA_029259895.1 Planctomycetota bacterium | reverse complement strand
GCCAAGGTCGTGATTGCCGTATTGCTCCTGCGCCTTGGCCGATTCCTTCGTTATGTCGAAGGCGTCGCGGCGCTCCATCAGTTGCAGCGCCTGCTCGTAGCTGTGCGTGTAAAGATCGGTCTGCGCCGTGCGGCGTCGACTAAGGAATCGCTCGTTCGCGGCTCGGCGGAATGCGTTGCGCTGGGCGTCGATCTCCGCCGCCACCGCCGGCGACGTGTTCTGTGGGGGCTTGCCGCCGCCGAGGACGACGCTGGCGAATTGCGGGCCAAGGTACGCCGAGTCGTTCGAGCGGCCGCCGCCTCCGCCGGGAGTGATCTGTATGTGACCGGGCAGCGGACTCTTCTCCGGCGCGAGGGCTTTGGCGGCCACGGCGCCCAAGCGGGGAAAATCGAGAGCCGGCGACTGACGACGGCCGGTGACCATCAAGTACTGCCCCTTACCGTGGTCGTCCTCGCTCGTATTCAGGCCGCGGACGAGGCACAAGTGGTGCATCTGCTTGGCGGTCCGTGGAAGCAATTCGCACAGTTGAATTCCTGGCACGGATGTTTCAATCGCGCGAAACGGCCCGCCGGTGTTCGTGCCCGGTTTGGGATCCCAGCTTTCCAACTGGCTGAGTCCGCCGAACATATAGAACACGACGATCCGTTTCTGCTGCTTGGCAAGCTCTTCGGCCGCCGCCGGTCGCGTCAATGCACCGAGTCCAAGAGCCGCAGCGCCGACGCCGCCGGCAACACCGCCAAGAAACTGACGGCGGGCAATCGAGTGCTCCGGCGAACGGCAGGCGTACGAGCAGTTCATGGTCGGGACTCCGTTGAAAGGCGACATCGTAGGGTGGGTCGAGTGAAGCGAGGCCCACCGGATATTGGGATTGGTTTCGTATGGTTTGGCGGGCCTCGATTCACTCGACCCACCCTTACGCGATGACTAATGATTGAAGCGAAATTCCGCGCTAGCGAGCAAACTCCACGCGATCTCTTGCAGCGCCGCCCCGCGGTCGTTCGGCCGCGCGGCAAGATACGATTCAACTGCGGCGACTTCGGCGTCGCTCGGCATCCGCGTCAGCACGCTGAGGTACAACTCTTCGGTCAGCGGACGCGATTCGGCGATCTTAGCCAGTCGCGCCGTGAGGTTCTCGCCGCTCGGTGCCAGCCAGCCACGGACGTGACCGCCGTTGGCAAAAAACAACGCCTGGTCGGCCGTGGCGTAGAAATCGTCTTGGGGTTGTCCGGCGGCGGCGGCGAAGAGCGGAATGAACGGTCCCACGTTGCCGACGAGCTTGTCGAACGCGGTTTGTTCGACAGCTTGCTCGCGAGCGGCGATTCGCTCCGCCGCAGCGGCTGCTGCTTCGTCGTCGGCTGCTGCGTCCCCGGCGGGATTCGCCTTCTCCCATTCGGCCGCCTCTGCGACGCGCTGATTCTCGGCAAGGCCGCTCGCCTGCATCATGCTCCACGCCATTTGCTCCGGCGAAAGCGCACGCACGCCGCCCAGCGCAAGCCGGCGCGTCAGCCGACTCGCCAATTCGCGTTCGAGTTCGGCTTGTGCTTGCTCGACCGCGTCGCGTTGTGCCTCCAGTTCCGCGGCACGCTTGGATGCGTCGACGGCGATTTGCTTAAGTGCGTCCGCTTCCGACTGAGCGCCTTGCATGGCGGCGACGGCCGCCGTTTGCTGCTCGGCGGCGGTTGCCGTCGCTGCCTGCACGGCGGCTAGCTTCGGTTGCTCGGCGGTAACAACGGCGGCGGCCTGCTCGGCGCGGGCCTTGAGTTTGGCGGTTGTTTCGGCCAGCTCGGCGTCGTCGGGCAGTCGCTGCCGAGCGGCGTCGGTCTTCGAGAAAGCTTCCGCAAGCGCTGCCGCGGTCGTTTGCAGCTCGGAGACCTGGCTTTCGACTTGAGATTGGGCCGTCTTCGCCGCGGCGGTCGCTTTTTCGGCTTCGGCGACCGCGGACGTCATGGCCGTTACCCGCGCGGCGCTCGCTTCCGCTTTCTGGTTCGCGGCGGCAAGTTCGGCCACTACTTCGGCAACGTTCGCCTGGGCAGCCGCGATTTGGTCGTGCGACCGGACGAACTCAACGAGCGTCTTGGCATCGGCCGCGCGGCGGGCCAACCGATCGGCGGCCGCGTCGTCGAGCTGCCACTTGGCCGTCGCTTCGCGGAATCCGGCGAACGACCGGTCGACCTCGGCCGTCGCCTCGGCGGCCCGCGAGCTAACCGCGGCAACTTGGGCGTTGGCGGCGACCAGCGCGTCCGAAGTCGTTTTGGCGACCGCCTTGCGGTCGTCGAGGGCCTTTTGCGCAGCCGCGACCGCCGCGGCTTGCCGCTCGCTGGCGGCCTTCAATGTCGCGGCGGCATCGACGACGTCTTTCTGGTCGGCCAACTTGGCCGCGGCCTCGGCGGCTTTCGCTGCGGCTTCGGACAACGGTTTTGCCGCTTCCATTTTCGCGGCGAAATCCTTCTCGGCTGCGGCGAGCGCGGCGGCGGCTTCGTCGGCCGGTTTCTTGGCGGCAGTCGCCGCAGCTTGCAAGGGCGCAAGTTCCGCGTTGATCGCGACCAGCACGTCCTTCGCCGCCTCGATCTCGCCCTCGATCTTCGTCACGACTTCCTTCGACGCCACGGCAACGAGGACGAGCTTCTCGCGCTCGGCTTCGTCGGCCGCGATTTGTGCCGAAAGATTCGCCGCGGCGGACGCCAACTCCGCCGGTAGATCGATCGATCGCTGATACGTTCGCGATTGGACAAGTTCGCCGAGCAACCAACGCACGTCGTACTCGTGAGCCGCGAATTCCGTGGCCAGCAAATCGAGAACGGCTTCGTTCGCCGGCGGATTCGCGCGGTTGTGCATATCGACCGGATCGACAAGCCCCTCGCCGAACAGCATCGCCCACAGCCGGTTGACGATGTTGCGCTGAAATGCCGAATTGTTTTCCGTGGCCGCTTTGGCCAGAGCCGCGCGGCGGCTGTATTTCGGAACGCCGCGGACTTCTTTGTCTGGCTTAACCGCGTACTCTTCGCCCGGCGCAATCTGCGGATCGGCGATCGGCTCGCCCAACGGTACGCGCGGTTGACCCTGGCGTTCGATCTTGGCTTTGTCGAAGACGGAAACGAACTTCGGATCGCCGTCGGCTTTTTCGGCGAGGTACTGCTTGTCTTTGTCCTTCTTGTCCACGAAGACCGACGTGCGGCCCACGAGCGCAAAGATGCCGTAATACTCGTCCTGATAGTAGTCGTCGACCAGCGGATGGTCGTGGCACTGGCAGCATTGTAGATCGCGGCCGAAGAAAATGCGGCCCACGTCCCGCGTAACGACGTTCGGCTCGGCGTCGCGGGCGAGAAGGAAGTTTGCCGCCGGCCTCGTCGCCGCGTCGCTACCGTCGCTCGTGAGAATCTCGCGGACGAGTTGGTCGTATGGCTTGTTGGCGCGGATCGAGTCGAAGAGAAACTTGCGCCACTCCGCGTCGGCAACGCCCTTGGCCGGCCGCCGCTCCATGAGCATGACGTCGAACCACGTCGCCAAATGCCGGGCGTGCTCGGGACTCGCCAACAGCCGCGCGATCAGCTTCGGTCTCTTATCGGCGGCCGTGTCGTCGAGAAACGCACGAGCTTCGGCCGCGGTCGGAATCGTCCCCACGAGATCGAGATAGACGCGGCGAAGAAACTCGGCGTCGGTCGCCGCGGTCGCCGTGGGACCAATCTGCCCCGCGTCGACCAACTCGTCGATGCGCTGGTGCAACGGCTTGGCGGCGTCCGCCGTACCGTCGGGCGGCTGAGCCTTCGTCGCAGGCGACGCAAGAAACCACACCGCAGCAACGATGGGCCACGCCGCCCAATGCGCGAGTTTAGGCCAATGGTCGCGTTGGGCCAGATGCACCACGCCACCTCCGTGGATTTGGAACTAGGAAGGACGGTTCGTTCCCCGGTCCATCGTCGCGACCTATCGTCGGTCGAGTGGTGAACCGGTTGGGAATCCGCGTTGTAGAGGCAGGGCTAAGTTGTCGAGGCAGGTCCAAGCCAAAAGGCTCGGCGAGTCGCGGTAGGACGGAGCAACGCACTCGCTTCGTCTGTCGCTCCGCCGCAAATCTTACGGGCAGGTCAAATCATAAGGGATCGTTGATCGATCATCAGCCTAAACGGCATCCAACGCATTTGTCAAGATGGATGGGTGCGGCGCAAACCTATCGGCGTATCGCGCGAACGGCCGAAGTCCGCGCGGCGCGTAGCGGGTCTTGGCGGCGAAGTTCCCGCGAAGCGCGGATCGCCGTGAGGTCAACTTCGTCGTGCGAAACGGCAGCATCGACGGCGGCGCGGCGAGCGACGAGCCGTGTGGCCCGCGCGCGGGATGGTCCGGCGACGATGGCGGCGGCCTCGGCGACGGCGGCCGTGGGGCTGGCGGAAGGCCCGGCCAGCGCGCCGCGGCCGAAGCCCTGTACGACCGCGGCGACGTCGGCAGCGTCGACCCGGCCGTCGCCGTTGAGGTCGCCGGATTGCCGATCGACGCCGCCAACGCGTCCGAAGTTGCGCTGGACGACGAGCAGGTCGGCCAAGCCGACGCGCGCGTCGCCGTCGACATCGCCGGGCGCGCCGAGGCTCGACGGCTCGCCGGACGGAAGCGTCTGGGAAACGTGAGCGAAGACGCTGAGGCGATCCGAGTCGGTCGTCAGTCCGTTGCCGTCGTAGTCCGCTAACGCGGAATAGTCGGGCGTGTTGGCGGTCGTGCCCAAACGACTCTCGACGTCGACGTGGTCGAGCAAACTGACCTGGCCATCGCGGTCAAGGTCGCCGGGCAGGACGTTGATTCGAAACGAGAACGAGCCGCCGGCCGCGCCGTCGCCGGATGGCATGACGTCGGACGTGCCGAGCCATTCGCCGTCGAGCGCGTTGCCGGCGCGATCGGTAACGCTGTCGTCGAGAACGAGAAGTAGCTTGTCGGCCGGAAACGCCGACGCAAACGTCCAGACGGCCGTGCGGCTCGTCGGTTCGTAAGAAAACGATTCGATCGTCGGCGTGTAGTCGAGCGTGTTGATGCCGTAGACGCTCAAACTGTCGGCGGTAACGACGACGTCCTCACTGAAGCGGAGCCGAAGCTGATCGACGGAACCCCACGTGAGCGGCGTGAGTTGGTCGGTTCCGCTGGGAATCGAAAAGCTAAACGTTCCCATTTCGCCGGTCGTGAGGTACTGCGTGAAGGGAACCGTCCAACCCTCGCCAGAGACGGAGACATCGACGACCTGCGGCGAAGTTTCGTCCGTGCCCGACGTGCGGTAGATGTTGATATTGTCGAGCGCGATCAAGTCCGTGTTGAAGAACGAAAGCTGGTGGAAGTCGATGTACACGACGCCGTCGACAGCGACGCCGCCCGACGCCAGTAGTGCGTCGAGGTCGAACGTGTAGCGGACGTATTGATTCGCCGGCGGTACGAGATCGAGCCGGCCGTCGCCCCGGCCCACAACGCCGCCGAAATCCTGAACGCTAGGATCGAGATCGCGGAACCGCACCGTCGCATCGCCGTTGAGCAATTCGTCGGGCGTGCCGACCTGTGTGAACGTCGCGCCATTTCCGCTCACGAACAGCTTGGCCATGTTGCGAAGGTCGTCGCCCGAGGAACTGCCGACGATGCGATTGAGATAGAAGTCGAGTACTAGGTCCGTCGCGCCAGAATGCTGCGACAGGTCGAGCGCCAGGATGCCGAAATGGTTCGACCAACAGTCGCCGGGTTGCGACGTCACCAGATGGTAGTCGCCGGCAAAAGGACTGCTAGACGACGTTACGTTCCACCGTTCGGCCGACACGCTTCCCCACTGGCTGACGGCGCGGAAGGTCCAGCCGCCCAGCGTCAACGCGGACCCGGATTCAAAATCCTGAGTATACGGAATTGTCCGCGGTCGATCGACGACGACGAGCGAAGACTGGTAGGTGTCGCTGCCGTCGGTTTCGCCGTTGGTGGCGTCGCCGTCCTGGTTCATGGGAATGCCCCGAACGTTGGCGATGTTGGGGCCGATTCGCACGTCGTACAGGCCGGCGGCGAGCGTGGCTGCGAGCGTGATCGTGAACGTCCGATTGTCGATTGTGTCGATCGTTGTCGAGGGGATGGCCTCGCCGAACATCCCCAACGTCACGTCGCTGGGCGTGAACGTCGTGGGGTCGATTAGCTCATCAAACGTCACCGAGAATCGGGCGATTGCCCCGTCATACACCAGCGGCGTTTGCGAGACGATTCGCGGACCGAACGGCTTTTCGCTGCTGGCCAGAAGTTGGTCGATCGCGAAGGCGTCGCCTTGCGATACGCCGGAGTGGACGAACTGAACGAACACGTCGGAGTCGAGCGCGATGCCCACATCGGTGAGTAGCGTTCGCAAGTCGAACGCCAGGAAGGCGTCCTGGCCGCGGTCTGGATTGAGATCGGCCAACCAGAACCACTCGAGGCCATCGCCGCTGGCGAGCAGCCGCGTCTTGTTGGCCGCCGACGCGCTGGCCGGATGCCGGGCGTAAAAACTGAGAAACAGGTCCGTACCGGCGTCGACCGTCGACAGGTCCAGGGCGAGCGCGGCCTCTTGGCGAGACGGGCCGGGATCGCCTTGGCCGAGCCAGAGATGGTACGCGCCATCGTACGGTGCATTACTATCGGTGACGGCGACCGTGCCGCTGCCCGTCGTGGCGAACTGCCAGCCGACGAGATCGCCGATCGCGCCCGACTCGAAGCCTTCCTCGTGCGGAAAGCTTTGCGACTGCGGTGGGCCGACGCGGACCGTCGCGACGAAGTCGTCGTGGCCGTTGGTCTCGCCGTTAGTTGGATCGCCGTCTTGATTGAGCAAATTGCCCGCCAAATCGCGAATGCCAGAGCCGATCCGCACAAAGTACGCGCCATTGAGCGTTTGCGGCGCGGCGAAATCGAGCGTAAAGGTGCGCTGGTCGGCGGACGCGAACGGATCGGACGCCAGCGGGACGACGTTGCCCAGCGGACCAGTGACGATGACGTCGGCCGCCGAGAATGTGGTCGGGTCGATCGGCTCGTCGAAGGTGACGGTAAGCGCATCGAGCGGAGCCGCGACGGTCGAGCTGGGCGTGAACGCAATGGCCCGTGGTCCGAATACGTCGATATCGCTGACGCGCAAGTCATCGAGCAACACTTCGTCGTTAGCGAATCGCCCGTTGTGGCGAAAGCGAAGGTAGACGTCCTCGTCGGCGGCGATGCCGAAGCGGGCGAGTGCCGCGTCGAGATCGAAGGCGAAGTACGTCCGCTCGGCAAGCAACGGCGACATCGAATGAATGTGCCGCCAGGATTGGCCGTCGCCGCTGACCGAAAGCGACACGACGTTTTGGCTGAGGTGCCCCAAGCGCGTGAGATAGAAGTCGATCATCAGCGCGTCGGACGCGGCTTGATCTGCAAGGTCGAGCCGTAGGACGGCTTCCTTCGTCGCTGGGCCGAAAGAGGTCTGATCGGACTTCAGTTGGAACAGTCCGCTGCCGCCGGGAGCCACTTCCCACGTGCCGGCATCCGAAGTCGCGAAACTCCACCCGTCGAGCGACGCAAGATCGCCGGCCTCGAAGTCTTGGGCGTAGGGGAACGTCTGCGCCGTGGCCGGGCCGAGCGTGAGCGAGCCGAAGTACGGATTGCGGCTGATGGCCATGCCGTCGACCGTGGCGCCGCCTTGGCTCATCGGGTTGCCGGCCGTGTCCGTCAATTCCGGGCCAACCGCGATGCGGTACGTGCCGCGGAGCGTTTGCGGCGCAAGTTGAATCGTCCACGAACGAAGGTCCGCGGCCGCTACGACCGCCGAGGGAATGATTCGCTGTCCGTCGGGCGTCGTGATGACGACGTCCTCCGGCGTGAACGTCGCCGAGAGAATCGGATCGTCGAACGTGACGACGATTTGCGACAAGGGGCCGGACGCCACGCCGGAAGGAGTCTGGGCGATGACGTTCGGGCCGAACAGGTCGCGGTTGCCGACGCGGATGTCGTCGAGGGCGAACGCGTCGGCCGCCGTCGTTCCCTCGTGGACGAAGCGAACGTAGACGTCAGCATCGAAGTCGATGCCGGCACCGGCGAGTGCCTGGTCGAGATCGAAGGCGTAGTGCGAGTAGGTGCCGACGGCCGGCAACACCTGGCCGAGCATCGTCCACGACCGGCCGTCGCCGCTGATTTGGACTTCGGCGACGTTATTCTCCTCGCCGCCGGAGCGACGTGCCCAGAAGTCGAGCGCCAGGTCGGTGGCGGTGCTCTGGTCGGTCAGGTCGAGGAGCAAGACCGCTTCGTGACGAACGTCGTCGCCGGTCGACTGGCTGGCGACGAGATGAACCGCGCCGCCGTGTGGAGCGACCGTGGAGAAACTCCAAACGGCGGTGTCCGTGACGGCGAAATTCCAGCCCGCCAGCGTGGCCAGCGAACCGGTCTCGAAATCCTGTTCGTAGGGCGTTACCCTCGGATCGGCGGCGAGGCTGACGTTGGGGCGTCCCGGTGTGCCGCCGACGGCCGTGGCCGTCCAACTCGCGGGGTCGTTGCCAAAAGCCGTTTCCGAAATCCGGCCCAGCGCCGCGCCGTAGCCGTCGGCCAGCGCCGACCACGGTGCTTCGTCGCCGTAAACGACGCGGTCGTGACGAATCTCGCCGGCACCCTCGGGTAGATAAAGCGTCACGCTCTCGCCGCGGCCGGCGAGCGATTGCAGATACGGACCCGCGACGTGCGCGCTGCCGACGTCGTAGCGGGCGATGAACTCCGCCGGTGCAACCGGCACGACGAGCAGGTAGTCGCGAGCGTGAATCGTCGTACCCGGCTCGAAGGCGTAGCCGACGGCGGTGAGCCGCCACCCGTCGAGGGACAGGTCGACGTCGCTAGCGTTGTAGAGCTCGACGAATTCGAGTTCGCCGTCCGTCGGGTGGTACATAATCTCGTTGATCACGATTGGGCCGACGAGCGGCGGCGCGTTGGCTTCGCCTAAAGTGTGAGCGGACAGCCGGACGTACTCGACGCCGCCATCGCTGGATTCATAGCGGCCGAAATTGACGCCCGGTTCGCCCCGTTCGTACGGCGCGACGCTGCGATAGCCACCCAGCTCGCCGTCGCGACCGGACGAAAGCGTAACGGTTTCGCCGCGGCGGTTGAGGCCGAAGTTGAAGTGCGGGCCGCTGTGGAGAACGAAGTAGTCGTTGGCGGCGATCGTCGTGCCGGGCGGAATCTGCGACCGTTGCAGATCGAGCGGATCGTCGCTGGTGTACCAGGCGCCGAGGTCGATTTCGGCGTTCGTGCGATTGAATAGCTCGATCCAGTCACCGGACGGTGAGATTTCGTTGATGACGACGGCGTCGGCGGGAAGTTGCGGATCGTCCTCGCCGGGCGAGCCGCCGAAAAACGCGCTGTGCAGGCCGGTTTGCGGCAGGATCGAAAACCCTTGGCCGTCGGTGAAAGGATCGTCGTCGCTATATCCGTAATTGATGACGTACTCGCCGAACGGCCCCAACACGATGAAATAATCGCCGCCGTTGCCGAGATTGCCGTCGAACTGTCCGGCGATGCGATTGCCGACGCCGTAGCGCTCGTCGAAAGCGGCGCGATTCTTTACGACGAGGACGTGTTCTTCGGGCGCGAGCACGTGGACGTCCCCCGACGCGAAGTCGAACTCGATTCCACCCGTCAGCTTCATGCCGTCGAGAACGATCGGCTGGTCGCCAGTGTTCTTCAGCTCGATGAATTCAAACAGATCGTCTTCGGCAAAACCGGCCGCGATTTCGTTAGCCGTGGCGGCGGAGGGATGGAACATGACCTCGGTCAGTTCGAGCGTCGTACCGCCGGCGACGAGGAACGTGGCTTCAGTGACGGCGCTCCACTCGTTTCCGCTGCGGGCGCGGGCGCGGATCTGCACGCTTTGAGAAAGCGGCAGCGCTGCGTCGTAGACGAGCGCGGTGGGCGAAATGCCGCCGCCGGTGAGCCGCGGGTCGCTGCCGTCGAGCGTGTAGTACACGCTGCCGTCGCCGGCGAGAATCGTAAGCGCGAAGCCCGGCTCGATCGCGCCGCCGTACTGGTTTAACTCGGGCGGATCGACCGTCGGATACAGGCCGAGCGATTGGAAGAACGCGACGGTGGCCGCAGCGCGGCCGGCCAGGAAGGTGTCGACGATCCGCGTTTGCTCGCCGCGCCAGTGATCGTTGCGCGTGTAAAGTTCGTAGGGTCCGGTGGCGGCTTGGTGTGCGTCGCGGCGGTAATCGCCCCAGCGGGCCGATTCGGCGACGACCGCCTTGTCCAAATCGAGGTCGGTAAACGCCTCGATGGCCGCGGCATCAGCCAGCGCGCCTCGGTCCGACAAGTGCCTTGCCACGCGATCGGCGAATAGCTGGCGAAACTCGGGACTGGCCCGCAAGTGGTCGAACAGTTCGTACGGACCGGTCATGCCCGGTGTCGGCATGAGCAACTCATCGCCAAAAGCGGCGTCGGCGAGTACGTCTTCACCGTCCCATATCCAAAACTGAAACGCGCCGCCGGATTGCCGCGGTCGTACGGCATACCAACCGTTGGCGTCGTGAGCCGGGCGGCCGGCGAACGTCGACAAGACGATGAAGTCGGCAAGGTTTTCGACGTCGAGGCGCTGCCGCAACGCGTCGTAGCGGGCGGCGTTGGAAAGGTCCGCGCCGGCCAACGCGACCATCGTGTCCCACGCGGCGCGATCACCGGCGATCGTCTCGCTTTCGCCCACGATATCGTATTCGACGTTCTCGCCGAATTGGTCGGCGGCCGCGGCGGCGGTCGGCGGCTGGATCAAATTGTACAGGCCCCAATACAGGCCGTTGATGTAGACGTGTACGAAACGGTCGGCCAGCGCGCTGTGGCCCATGGCGCTATGCATGTCGCGGAGCCAGGCGTCGCGACGGAATTGCGCCGCGTCGCGGAGATTGCCGTCGGGGTGAATCCACGAATCCTCGTAGCCCGGATGAAGCAGCAGGCTATCGAGTCGGTCGGGACCATCGCTGCCGAAAAGCGTCTGCCGCAGCGGTCCCTCGCCGTGCGGCTCGTCGAACATAAAACGCAGCGGGAGCTTCGGCGTGTCGGGCGGAAAGACGCTGCCAACCGTGTTGTCGATGCGAATGGCCGCGGATGCCTGAAAGTTGCTGCTGGCCGACTGGGGCACGAGCCATTCGACCGATGCCGGCGGAATCCAATTCGGACCCGACTGGTTCGGATTGGCGTAGATGCCGTTCTGGACGGAGAACAGGTCGTCGCGGTCGGCGACGAGCGATACGCTGGGCAGCGCGCGAAGGCCCGCGAGCAAGTCGACGTGGTAAGCCGGGCTGCCGACGATTTCGCCGTCCACTGCGTAGTCCGACGCGAATCCCCAAGATTGCGGAAAGCCTGCGCCATCTTGCAACAGCACGTCGTCGAGGAAGATGTACGTCTGCGTGAACGCCGGCGACGTCTCGACCTGACTTGGCGTGAACGCGGCGGCGCGGAGCGTGGTCGTGGTGTCGACGGCAATCGGACCGGCGTAGACGGTTCCCGTCGTCGACGTGGGCGCGCTGCCGTCGGTCGTGTAGCGGATCTCCGCACCGGCCGTTTCGCTGGAGAGCGCGACGATCTGCGGCGCGTCGTAGAAGCCGCGCTGGACGCTGAAAGCCACATCGAGAACGGCGGCTTGATTCGCCGCGCCGGGTGTCGGTTGCGCAAACGCGCGCTGTCGCTGCAGGTCGGGACTGAGGCCGAAGGAAATGTCGACCTCCTGCTCGTCGAAGTTGAATTCGGACACGACCGTTACGCCGTCCGGCTCGACGAGCGCCAGGTACTCGCCGTCGGAACTGAGCTTGAAGTTCGTGTGCAGCGGCTGGCTGGAATCGCGGCGGTCGTTGCCAGAGGCGAACACGACGATGTATTCGCCGGGATCGAGCGCGACGTTGGGGAACGTCCAAAGGGCGAGGTTCCAAGGGCTGTCGGTGAGGCGCCATCCGTCGAGCGTGATCGGCGTCACGCCGGCGTTGTAGATTTCGATCCAGTCGGCATAGTCGCCGTCGTCATCGAGGAGCGTGGATTGATTCTCCGCCATGAACTCCGTAATGACGAGATTGAACGGAATTGTTGCCAGGCCCTCGCCATTGGGCGCGCCGGGGGTGGGCGTCGGGAAATAGAGCAATTCGCCGCCCACGCCGCGGCCGTAGGAGACGTCGGGCATTTGCTGCGGAAACGCCGGCGAGAATTCGGACGCGACGGTGACGCCGTCGGGCTCGACGAGCGCCAGATATTCGCCACTGGCCGAGAGCCGGAAATTTGCGTGATGTTCGCCGGCCGCACAACACCTTTCGGACGCGAATACAACGATCGATTCGCCGGGAGCGAGGAATTGTTCGTTGAAACGATATTTGCTTAAGTTGTCGGCCTTGTCGGTGAGGTGCCAGTCCTCGAGATCGGCACCGATATTGCCGACGTTGGTGATCTCGACCCAGTCGGAGAACTCGCCCAGTCCGTTGAGCAATGTGGAGCGGTTAATCGCCATGAACTCGGTGATCGCGAGGCGAACGGGAGCGAGGCCGCCGTCCAGTCGCGCATTACCCTGGACGGTCGGAAGCGTGACCGAAGCGTCGTGAGTGATGTCGCTGAAATCGCTGTCGATCGCGTCGTCGCCGCCGATATCTGCCGGGCTGTATTGCGAGCCGGACGTGGCGCGAATTTCGACGCGGTAGGTTCCCGGCCGAACGTTGGCAAAGCGGTAGTTGCCCGACACGTCGGTCGTCGTCGAGGCGATCTG
>JAJDEG010000329.1 GCA_029259895.1 Planctomycetota bacterium | reverse complement strand
TGGCGTTCTCTTCTTTCACCGCGACGTCGATCTGACTCTGCAGCGTGTCGTTCTGCTCCTCTTGCTCGCTGAACTTCTTGATGTACGTCCGCGCCAGTTCGGAGTCCGGCGGCAACACCTTGAGGTTCTCGCGAATCCGCGTTTGCTGCTCGCGAATCACGTTGATCTGCCGCTGATACTCGGCGCGCTGTGCGGCCAGCACGGAAAGCTGTTGCTTGCGGCGAACGACTTCGCGGAACACCTCTTTGACTTCGTCGCTGATCTCCTTGGTGTTGAGATAAATGGCGATCGAGCCGTCGTCGAGGTTCAACAGCGCGATTTGCGTGCTGGTCGTCTGCTCCTCCTCGACGGTCAGCTTGGCCGGTTTGCCCGGCTCGGCGGCGACGGAGAAGCGGTACATATCGCGGGTCTTCTCGGCCGGTTCCTCGGGCGCGACGAGCTTCCAGTTCGGGTCGTTGGCATACTCGATAAGGACGGTCTTGGCCTTCTCGCCGGAATTCTTCACCGTATACGTCGTGCTGCGGGCGTACTTGTCCGATCGGTACAGCACGCCCTTGGTGATGCGAACGCTGACCAACTGCTGCGGCTTCGACTTGCTTTCCGGCGAAACCTCGGTCGCCAGGTCCATGGCATAACTGATCAACCGTTCGCTGCCGGGCTGAAGGTCTTGGATCTTCGCGTCGCCGGCATACGCGCCGTTGTCGAACACGGTAATCGGACCTTGCATCAGATGCAGCGGCGTGCTGTTTTTCAGTTTCAAGCCGGCCAAAGGGTGTTTGGCGTGAACGCCGGCGTTGTAGATCGACACGCGGTCGCCTTGCACCGACTCATTGACGATCGGCAGCATGGCCGAACGCTGGCGGCCGAGCGTGACCGGGTTGGCAATGGCGTATTGGAACATTTCGCCGAGGTCCGAGGCTTGTGCGGCCGATTGGACGCTGCGGCCAATGTCCATGGCGTCTTCGGCGGGGGCTGCTTCGGCGGACGCGTCGAGAAACTCGCCTCCAAAACCGCCGCCAGCGCCGCTGCCGCCTCTCCCGGCGAAGGCCCTCGCCTCGCCCTTCGCCTTCTCGTCGATTTTCTTCGCCAGCGCGTTCGATCGCGTTCGATTCGACGCGGCCATGCGGCGAAACGCCTGTTCGCTTTCGGCCAAATCCTGCTCGTAAGTCTGCGGCCGCAGCGAGGCGAACAATTCCGGCTCGACGACCGGGCGGGGCAGGTATAGCGGCTGATACAGGTCCATCACGAACGAAATCGGCCGGCCGCTGATCAGCGTCAGGTCGACGTTCTCCCAATCCGAGTCGCTGGTATTTTCGACGATCGCCCAACCTTGCAGCATCGGCGGCTTCTTGTCGTCGAGCACGAGTCGATAGCTGGTCTTCCAGATCGGCGATTCGTGGACGTATCCGACGCGGACGGTCCGCTGGCCTTTGCCGAGGAATTCGAGCGTGACCGATTTTTTGTCGGTCGAGTGGCCGGTCGCCAGCACGGCCAGTGCTTGGCGAAGTTCCGTGTCGAGTTCGGCGTTGACGAGTTTGATCCGCCCAACGTTGGCCAGCGACACGCTCCGCAGACCTTTGTCGGTGAGCAGGTTGAGGAACTCGACCTCGACCGTCTCGCCGTCTTTTCCGGCCGGCACTTCGCGTCGCTCGACGCCGACGATCGTGCCGGTGATGGCGTCCGGCGCGTCGATTTCGATCTGCTCGCCGCGAACCTGATCGAGCAGCTCGGCCAGCGACGGGTTGGCGGTCAGGTCGATGGCGAAGCTTTTGAGCGTCTTGGTGATCGGATCTTTCGAACCGTAAGTGACGGTCGAAATCTGGCCCCCTCCCAAATCTTGCAGAACCATGCTCTTGAGCAGGTCGTTGACGTCGCGGACGTTGAACTTCAACTCCACTTTGGCATCGTCCGAAACGTCGCCGCGCCGCTCGAAATAGCCCACGCCGGAGCTGAACATGACCACCTTCTTAAGCGGCAACTGCGGAGCCTTGTCTTCGGCCACTGCCGCGCGGGGAGCAAAAATCGCAATCGCGATCGCCGCGGCCAGCACCGACAGGACCGTTCGTGCGGTAGAATATTCGTTACCCAGCGACATAAGATGTTCTCCTCGCAAGTAGCGTGTGAGCGATGTAAGTCGGCGGTCGCGGCGATGGTCAGTTCGGCGGCCGCCGATGTATTGCGGGCAGACCGCCAGCGCACTCTCCGCAAATCTAGCCCTTCGGACGCCGCAAAACAGCACAAAGTTCCGTTCGGCCGCGACATTTTTGCATTTTCCGCGGCGAGAACCTACCGACGCGACGACAATTCCTCGCCCACGCCCAAATTCGCCAAGTCCGATCTCGCCATGACCGATAACGCCCGCCGCATCGCCGCGAACCTCGAAGCCGTGCAGGCCCGCATCGCCGCCGCAGCGGAGCGGGCGGGCCGAGCGGCGAGCGACGTGCGACTAGTGGCGGTGACGAAATACGTCGGCGAGAACGAGATCGCGGCGCTATTGGATGCCGGATGCCACGATCTCGGCGAGAGCCGGCCTCAGACGCTGTGGAGCCGCGCCGAGCGATTTCGCGCTGCGCCGGCTCGCTGGCATCTGATCGGCCACTTGCAACGCAACAAAGTCGCCCGCACGTTGCCGCTGGCGGCCCTGCTGCACTCCGTCGATAGCCGGGGGCTGCTCCTGGCGATCGATGCGGAATCAGGCAGGCTTGGGCGGACGACCGAGGTGCTGCTCGAAGTGAACGCGTCCGGCGACGAGAGCAAGCACGGCGTCGCTCCGGAGGAACTGGCGGCGCTCGTCGAAGCGGCCGCGGAATGTCCGCATGTTTGCGTTCGTGGGCTGATGACGATGGCCGCTCGCGAAGGCGAC
>JAJDEG010000328.1 GCA_029259895.1 Planctomycetota bacterium | reverse complement strand
GCAGCGATTGCTGCTCGTCGTCGTCGATCGGCCTGACGCGAAGACCGGCCAATTGGACTTGTTCCCCAACCACTTCTTTCTTGTCGTCGGTTGGAAAGAGGATGAACTCGACGGCGCGGCGGCGCTGGAACACTATCGCCGCCGCGGCACGTTCGAGGATCGACTCGGCGAGTTCAAGCAGGCGATTCGGCCACGTTTGTCGCACGACGACTTCGCCGCCAACGAAGCGCTGCTGTGACTCGCGCTGTTGGCGTTCAACCTGGCGTCGATGTTGCGATTGGAGTACGAGCACGCGGCCGGCAGTTGCTTCGATCTGGCGCGGTTTCAACGCGACGTGCTCAAGGCCGGCGGCCGCGTGGTCAAGCATGCCAAGCGGCTCGTGCTCCGCGTGGCCCGCGTGGTCGCGCCGTTCTGGCGGATGTTGGCCGAACGTTTGCAACGCTGGACGTTGCCAAGCCGCCTCGGGCCTCTCGCCAGCCCGCACCTGCGAGCGTGGATGCCGCCGCCACGCCACGCCAATCTTCGCGAGGTCCGCCGCGAGTAACGCGGCCAAGATGATCGCATCCACCTTCTCACACAACGCCGAGCCAACAACAAACCACGGGGAAGGGGCCGCCGCGCCCGCACGTCACTCCAACGCCAACCGCGCCACTCAAACGCTCAATTCATATCGAGGGTGAATAAGTCCGGGTAAGTCCTTGCCCCAGGCTCGCTAACGTCAAGCGGGGTCGCCAGTTACGGCGGCCCCTTGGCGTTTGGTGCTTGGGTTTCGGCGGTGCAAATTGGCGCAAACTGTGCCGCCCGGCGGCGAGTTGGATGGCACTAATGTGGGCACCTTATCGAGAAGGTCGGCACCATAGTGGGCACCTCGCAACTTAACGGACGCAAGCGCGGTGACAGGCATAAAGTCATCGTGCTACCGGCATACTCGTTGCCGGATGGGCTCGTGTGTCCTCTGCTCTTGTAGGTCTCTCCTGCAGCGCGCCTAACATCAAGCTATTTCAGCACTTACGGCTGTCGTTCCGCGACATCTCTGAAGTTAGCGCGGTCAGAAAAACGGCACATCAACTCGGAAAGCGAATTTCCTGGCGAGCGCCGACTTTCTCTGTCACAGAATCCCCACGAGCGCAGTTAAGTTATTGACGCGACAGGATTTCTTTTCATTGTGACGAACGCGACAAATCGCTTTATTCTAACGGCGCTCGCGGCCAGCACACGCAGATTTGACATACGCGGCTGTTGTTGCCCACTCGGCATGAGGCCGATTGAATAGATCGATTCGCGCGTTCGCCGCGCCTTTCGATCGTGACCCCTGATTGCCGTCCAGGTTCCGCCTGACTGCTTGCGATCGTTCTGCCTTGCGCGTTTGTAACGCGATTGGCGGTCCGATTTCGCGACAAAGAAATCTGCGGGAGGACGTAGACGTGATTACCTTTTCATTGCCGGTATTTAACGCGATACGGAGAGTTCATGCCGGGCGAAATCGGCCCGTCATGCTCAATTCTCTCGCGTCCTATGGCGCTAGCCCCCCAATGCCAACTCGAGGGACGCGCGACACGTTTTCGCGAGTTCGGCTCCAGCGAGAATCCTTGATCCGCCGGTTTTCACGCGGTTTCGTGCGTGTTGTTTTGCTAGGAACGGTGATCGTAGTACTGGCATCGGCGCGACCGGGCTCTGCGCAGGTCTTCGATTACGTGAGCCCGGCGAATATCGACACGCCGATACCGGGCGGGACGGGAAACTTCACGATCGTGGGCCAGCCGTCGATCGACGACGGGATCATCGCATTTCGAGGATTCGATTCAGACGACCAGCAAGGGATTTACACGAGCGAAGCCAGCGTGGTCCGCTTGATCGTCGACCGCAATACTCCGGTGCCGGGCGGCACGGGGACGTTTCTGGATTACGAATTTACGACGCCCTCGATCGACGACGGCTACGTTACGTTTCGCGCTACGGGGCCGAGTGGTGAAGCTGGCATTTACATATCGGGAAACGGTGTCGTTTCCCAGGTCGCGAACCTGACGACGAGGGTTCCTCCCGTGCCGGACACGTTCACGAATTTCAGCGCTCCCTGGACGTGCGACGGCAACGTTGTCTTTCGCGCCACCCGATCCGGCGGACAGGACGGCATATACACGAACGCGGGGGGAACGTTACGCACGGTCGCGGACACCACCACCGCCATTCCCGACGGTACCGGAACCTTCACCAGCTTCGGCGGGATAAATCAAGGCAACCTGCGGGCCTTTCCGACGATGGACAATCACATTGCGTTCTACGGAACCGGAGTCGGACAGGCTGGAATCTACGCGGAAATCGCTGGTGGGTTGACGAAAATCGCGGACCTGACCGATTTCCCCGCAGGATTTGGAGACCCCACTGTCGCCGCGAACATTAGCGCTGGTGGCAAGGTCGTGTTCATCTCGGGCGACGCCATCCATCAGGAAAACCGTGGACCAATCATCCGGGTTGTCGGTCCAGGCGACATCGTGGCCAACACCGGAGAAACGTTGGATTCGGTCACGCTGCAAGGGTTGTCCTTTGACAGGGGGTGGCAGGCCGTTGGAAATGTCTCCTTCCTCGGACAAGCCGATGGTTCGTTTGTTCCGCGGGTATTTACGGTACAAGGCGGCACGCTGCTACAGGTAATTCACGGCCAGGACAAGATCGAAGGTCGGCCGGTCGGCGGAAACCTGGGAGCCTACAGCCAAAGCCTCGAAGACGACCTGGTCACTTTTCTGGGGAGCTACGGCAATTGGGTCGCGATGCGCGAGTACCAGTGGCACGGCCAGCAAAGCGGCAACTGGGACGACGCCACCAATTGGCGCGTAGGCCGCACGCCGCGCGATGTCGTGCCGACTAAGATCATTCCCGACGTCGGCGGGACCACCATCACCGGTCCAGAAGCGGCCACGACGCTCGTCTCTTTGGATCTGGATACCAACGGCCCAGGCCGGACGACGCTTGAACTACTCGAGGGCGTGCCGCTTTCCGTCGGTGGAATCACGACGATCGGAGCGGGCGGGCGGCTGGCCGGCGACGGCGTCTTCAACGCTGGGGCGGACCTGGTCAACTCCGGTGAGATCGATCTGGGAACGGGTAGCCTGACCATCATTGGCGAAACGCTCACGAATCTCGGGGTCCTACGCGGAAACGGTGAGATCGCCAACCCGATCATCAACGCCAGCCCCAACGGTGAAATCCGCCTGGCCGCCGGGCAGCGACAGCATTGGTCCGATTCTTCAGACCACCTGAGCGACAGCCACATCGAGGTGCTCGGCAACCGTGGCTCTTCTCAGGGTGCGGCCGAACTGGATATCAACGCCCAACTCACGAATATCGCCGGCGGCGACATCATCGCCCGCGACGCGACGCTCCGCTTCCGTGGCGGGTTGGCCAACGGCGGCCGGCTGCTGTTTTCCGGCGGTCTGAACGACGTGTTCGGCCCGGTGAACCTTACCGGCGGGGCCGGCGGCGGCGAGGTGATCGTCAGCGGTCAGGGCACGGCGACGTTCTACGGCCCGGTCGACCACAACGGCGACGAGATCCGCGTGAGCGCCGGCAGCACGCTCGTGTTCTTCGGCGATCTCAGCGGAGCGGGACCGATCACCTGCACGGGCGGCTCGCCCGGTTTGAGTTGCCCGGGGAACGTGTTCATCGAGGCCGGTTTCTTTCCGGGCAACAGCCCGGCGGCGGTCTTCATCGGTCCGTCGGTGTCGCTCGGGGCGGACGCTTTGCTGGAAATGGAACTTGGCGGCGTCGCGCCGGGCAGCGAGCACGACCAACTCAACATCGGCGGCACGGCAACGCTGTCCGGCACGCTCGACATCCAGATGATCGACGGGTTCACACCGCGGGTGGGCGACTCGTTCACGATTCTCACTTTCGGAGAGCGCAGCGGCACATTCGACGCGGTGACCAGCATGAAGGGCTACGTGTGGAATGTGGACTACGCCGCCGACGCCATAACCATCACCGCCACGGCCGTGCCCGAACCGGCCACGTGGCTATTGGCCGCGACCGGCCTGGCAGGCATCGGGTTGAGCGTGCGCAAGTGGCGGCCTGCCCACCGGCGGTTTCCGTTGCGAACCAAGACATTCGCATCCAAGCGACCCTGATTCACCGAGAGGAACAACGATGCATCGCTCAACAATTCAAGCCATCTTAGCGATCATGTTCGCTGTGTTCGGCTCGGCCAACGTGGCGTCGTCCGCGGTGTTCGACTACGCCTTTGTCATGGACGGCAATACACTTGCGCCAGGAGGTACAGGCAGATTCACGGGTGTTCTGACGCCTGGCATTAGTGGCGGGAACGTGTTGTTTCGCGCAACCTCCGAAAATGGCGGCGACGGTATCTATCTCTTTCAAAACGCCACGTTGGAAATGCTGGTCGACATAAATACGCCGATCCCGGGCGGCACGGGAACGTTCACGCGGTTCACCACTCCGTCCCTCGACCCTCACGTCAATGTAGCTTTTCGCGGCGAGGGAGGCGTCTGTCAAGATTCTTCTATGCCTTGTGAGCAGGTCGGCGTCTATACGCTGATCGACGGAAACCTGTCCGTGTTGGCCGACATGAACACGGATGTGCCGGGTACTGAAGGCGCTGCCCAATTTACGGATTTTGGCACGCCATGGATCTACAACCGCGAAGTCGTATTTCGCGCCTACGGTACCGGGGGCCTGGACGGTATCTACACAAACGCCGGTGGAACGCTGCGAGTGGTGGCCGACACCGCCTCGAACATTCCCAACGGGACGGGAACGTTTGCTAGATTGGGCTCGGATCTGGGGACGAGGCCGGGTTCGCCGCCGTCGATCCAAGAGGGAGACATCGCCTTCATTGGCGGCGGACAGGCTGGTAGTGGCGTCTATGCGGAAATTGATGGCTCACTCGTCCGGATCGCCGACAAGAATATAGAGATACCCGGATTCCCGGGATTTCAATTCGACAATTTTCCCATCGGCAGAAATACCTATGTCCGCGATGGCGAGATCGTATTCATGGGCGAGGGGCCTTTTGAGCTCGAAGGCCTGTACAAATACGCGAATGGTCAACTGAGCGTCATCGTGGATCAGACGACGGTCAACCCCGCGACGGGCGGCACACTTCAAAACATCGCCCCGCAAGGAATCGGATTTGACAATGAAAACGTCTCGTTCCTGGGGCAAGACAGCGTCAGCGGATCTTCGACGACGGTCTTCGCCGTTCTGGACGGCCAGCTTACTCCCGTCGTGACCGCGGGGGATGTGATCGACGGCAGAACCATCGTCGGCCCCGGCACCTACGGACAAGGGATGGAAAACGGCTCGGTCGCATTCGCCGGCGGTGGCGACTTGGCCTTCGTCGCGATCCAAGAGCATCGCTGGCACGGCACCGGCAGCCCGGGGTGGGAAACGGTGAGTGATGGCAAAGACTGGGATGATCCCGGCAATTGGCCTTATGGCCTAATGCCACGGGAAGTTGTACCCACGATCATCGCCCCGGCAGGCAGCGTCACCATTATCGGCCCGGCCCACGACTGTACGATCGCGTCGATGCAGATCGGCGGAGGCACGGGGATTGCCAACCTGCGCCTGCAAAACGGCGCCCGGATGACCTCCTTGCAAGACGTCCGGATAATGTCGACCGGCGCGCTTTCTGGCGAAGGCGTGATCGGCAGCGGAATCATTAACGATGGCCTGATCGAGCCCGATAACATCTCGTACGACAATAATCTGCAAAACAACGGAGAGATCCGTTTGACCCACGCCGATGCGCGGCTCAGCGGCGGCCAGATCACGAACAACGGCGAAATCCGACTCGACGACCAGGATGCTCGTATCACCACGATGGAGATGGTCAACGGAGGATTGGTCCGAGGTAGCGGACGGATCATTGGACCACTAAACAATCTGGCCAACGGCGAAGTACGGGTCCGTGGCGGCGAGCGACTGGTCGTCACCAGCGGCTCCAACGGCGGACACATCGAGGTGCTCGGCAACCGCGGCTCTTCCCAGGGCGCGGCGGAACTGGAAATCAACGCCCAACTCACGAACATCGCCGGCGGCGACATCATCGCCCGCGACGCGACGCTCCGCTTCCGCGGTGGGCTGGCCAACGGCGGGCGGCTGCTGTTTTCCGGCGGTCTGAACGACGTGTTCGGCCCGGTGAACCTCACCGGCGGAGCCGGCGGCGGCGAGATCATCGTCAGCGGCCAGGGCACGGCCACGTTCTACGGCCCGGTCGACCATAACGGCGACGAAATCCGCGTTAGCGCCGGCAGTACGTTGGTGTTCTTCGGCGATCTCAGCGGAGCGGGACCGATCACCTGCACGGGCGGCTCGCCGGGCTTGACGTGCCCGGGGAACGTGTTCATCGAGGCCGGCTTCTTTCCCGGCAACAGCCCGGCGGCGGTCTTCATCGGTCCGTCGGTGTCGCTTGGCCCGGACGCTTTGCTGGAAATGGAACTCGGCGGAACGGCACCGGGCAGCGAGCACGACCAACTCAACATCGGCGGCACGGCGACGCTGTCCGGCACGCTCGACATCCAGGTGATCGACGGATTCGCGCCGCGCGTGGGCGACTCGTTCACGATTCTCACCTACGCAGTGCGCAGCGGCACATTCGACGCAGTGACCAGCACGAAAGGCTACGTGTGGGACGTGGACTACGCCGCCGACGCAGTGACCATCACCGCCACGGCCGTGCCCGAACCGGCCACGTGGCTGTTGGCGGCGACCGGTCTGATAGGCATCGGGTTGTTGACTCGCCGCAGAAGAGGCTGCATCTAATTGGACGCGAGATGACAATTCCAACTCTTTTGACGAACGATCTTATTAGTGTCGGCAAGACCATGCGTCCAAGAGCGACAATCACGACCGAGCGACCGAGCGACCGCAGCGGACTGGTGTCGTCCGTCGCTTCGGCGGGCCGATGCGCTGTGACGGCGATCTTGCTCTTGCTATGGCTGATCGGCTCATCGCCCGCGGTGTCCGCACCCTTCGAGGTTCACTACAACGCGAATCTGGCATTTGGGGCGCAATCGCTGTTTACCGTCGAGTTAGCCGGCATCGGCATCGGCCCGCCGACGGAGTACGACCGGTTGATCGTCGACGGTCAGGTTTCCGTCGGAGGCACGCTTGAGTTGGTGCTCATCGACGGATTCGACCAGTCGATCACTAACGACGACGTGTTCGCCGTGATGGAGACCACAGGCGGGATACTCGGCCAGTGGGCTAACGTGGCGAATGGCCAACGACTGAATGTGACGGGCGGCAACGGGTCGTTCCTGGTCGAGTATGGCTTGGGGAGTTCCCAGCCCAACAACCTGTTTCTTTCCAGTTTTCAGGGCCCGATGACGGCAACTTGGCTAGGCGGCAACGACGCGTGGTTCAACGCGGCCAAGTGGGACATCAATCAGGTCCCGACGAATCAGGGGCACGACTTTTTCAATGTAGTAATCAATAGCGGGACGGTGACCGTTGCCTCGGACGTTACCATCGCCGGTCTGACGAACACGTCGATCATCAACGGCGGCGGCAATCTGACCGTGGACACGCTGAATTACTCGGCCGGGATTATTTCGGGAAGTGGGTCCCTTGTTCTTAAGCAAGGCGGTGTCATCGACAATCCCGGCAGTTCCTTAAATCTCAGCCGCCTTTTGATCAACCAGGGGGAACTCACTTGGGGACGTACGCGGCTGTTTGGTAACGGCAGCGGCAGCATGCAGAACGATGCAGGCGGAACCCTAATTCTGACCGGCGGAGGCGGCACGATCGGTTCCGGACCCAACCTGGGACCGGACATCGTCAACGACGGCACGCTGCGCATGATTGGCGTCGACGCCGGCGACGTTTTTGACCACGAACGGCCGCTGACCAACAGCGCCACGGGAGTCGTGGACATTCAAGGCGGCACGCTCTCCCTGGAGGGCGGCGGCACGCTGGCAGGCACGGTCCAGGTTGCCAGCGGCGCGGTGCTCAAGCTCTCCAGCCCCAGTGGCCGCCCGCTGAGCATCGCCACCGACATTTCCGGAGGGGGCACGACGATCCTGGAAAGTGGGTACGCCTACTTCGACGACCCGGCCGGGACCACCGTCGGCAATCTCCAGATGAACACTCAGGGTCATCTCAGCGGTAGCGGCCGCGTGACGGTCGAAGACCTCACCTGGTCCATGTCCGCCTCGATGCAGGGCTCGGGCACGACGACCGTCACGGGCAACCTCACGCTGGATCGCATCAACAACCCGCTCAACCGGCGGTTGAACGTCCAGGGAGTGCTCGACTGGCAGGGGGGCAACCTGTTCGGCAGCGGAACGCTCCACGTCCAGCCCGGCGCGGTAGCGCACTTGATCACTAGCGGTCGGGCCACGCAGACGGCGACAACGATCATCAACGACGGCACGATCCTCGTCGACGACCCGACGGCTGCGGAGCCTGACTTTGACCTTGGCAATACCTTTATCAACAACGGCCTGATCCAGATCGAAGAGGGAACACTGCGGATCGACGGAATCGTCACCAACGGCGGCGATATCCAAGTCAACGGCGGTACGCTGATTTTCGCCGGCGAAAGCACCGGCAGCATCACCGGTGGCGACGTCTTTCTCGACGGCTCGTCGACCCGCATCGACGGTGTCTACGACGTCCGCACGACGACCATTTCGACTGGACACGGCGTGCGGTTCGACGCACCGGCCGCCACCGACACGCTCAACCTCCCCGGTGGCGTCATCCAGGGCAGCGGACCGATCACGGCCGGCACGTTCAACTGGACCGCCGGATCGCTGCAGAACACAATCGTTGTCACAGGAAGCGCCACGATCAACATGACGAGCGCCCAATTCAACGGCGGCCACGTCGACAACCGCGGCACGTTGGACTGGCAGCGTGGCGGCATGGGCGCCGGCGGCACCATCACAAACCGCCCAGGGGCGCAGATGCAAATCACCGGCACTGCGAACCGCGCTACGCCCAGCATCGTCAACCAGGGAACGCTCACCAAACGGGACGCCGCCGTAGTAACCGTGGACACGTCCTTCGACGGCTCGGGCACGACGATCGTCGACGCGGGGACGCTCATCCTCAGAAACGCCGTCGTGCAGCACGTTGGCACCACGCTGACCGACGGTGTCTGGGAGGTGCAAGACGGCGCAACGCTGGTGTTCAGCCAAAGTGGCGCTGTCGACATCAGGACGAACCAGGGAACCGTCGTGCTCCGCGGCCCGATGTCTACGTTTTCCCGCTTCGACGCCCTGGCCGATAATCGCGGCCGCTTTGAGCTGTTTGAGGGCCGCGCGTTCACAACGACGGGCAACTTCACTAATAGTGGGCACGTCGTAGTCGGTGCCGGCAGCACGCTCACGGTCACCGGCGAATTCATGCTAAGAGGAGTCGGCAGTTCGATTCAGGTAGACGGGATGCTCGTGCTGCGCGGAAACGGTTCGACGGTCACTGATGGCGGCGCGTTAAGCGGAAGCAGCCGGATCACCGGACCGATCACCGTGGCGAATGGCGGCATCGTTTCCCCTGGCAAGAGCCCCGGCACGCTAACGATCGATGATTTTACACTCGGCAATGGCGGCATCTACCGCTGGGAGTTGGACGACACGGGGGCGTACGATCGCGTGGACGTTTTCGATGCACTCAGTTTCGGCAGCAACATGACTTTGCAACTGGTCGACCTTGGCGGAATGCCCCAAGCCGCGACGGATTACGTGCTCTTCACCTATCCCGCCACCGTCGCCGATCCTCCGGCTGCGGTTTGGACATTCGATACTTCGCTCGCGCCGCAATGGGATGCGTCGGCCGCGTCGGTCGTCGTGGATGCTCTGGCCAACCGCGTCGTCCTGCGCGGTCTGACGTCGCAAACGAATCTTCCCGGCGATATCAACCTCGACGGAACGGTCAACCGTCTCGATGCCGCCCTGTTTGCCCAATACTTCGGCACGCCAATCGCCAGCACTTGGACCACGGGTGACTTCAATTTCGACGGCGCGACGACACTCGCCGACCTCGCGATGCTGCAGTCGCACATGGGACAATTCGTAACGCCGTCGGCTTCATCGCCGGCCGCTGCCGTGCCGGAGCCGTCGTCGGCCGCGTTGTCGCTGTGCGGCTTGTTCGCTTGTGCCTTTTCGTTCGCACGATTCACTCGCCGGCGGGCGAAACAGGCCCGCTGACATTGAATTCGCGGTTCCCGATCCGTCGCAACCTGCCCACCGCCTCGACCAAATCGCCCATCCCCAGGTGCGTATGCTGGTCAATGGTCAACGTGATCGTCGAATTCCGAGCCAGCGCCTGGGCGACTCTTGGCGGCACGTCGGGGGTGACCAACTGCGAAATGAATCCGTGGCGCAACGAATGGAAGTCGACGACTCGGCCGGTGGCGTCGACGTTTGTTTCCGCGTGTCGCGCGCCGATGGTTTGGGGACCGCTTTGGAAACTCGCGGAAAAAAAACCCGCCGCCCCCGCGCGGTGCTCGATAACGTGCGAACATCATGAGACACGACACCAGCAGCGACGTATCGCAAATGCCGGATTCAGAATCCCCGGCCAATATGCGGTGATTTTGGCGCACC
>JAJDEG010000327.1 GCA_029259895.1 Planctomycetota bacterium | reverse complement strand
CAGCGTTACCGTCGCGACGCACGATGCGCTTCATCGCCGCGTCGGCTTCCAGCGTCGTGCTGTCGACGTTCTCGAAGTAACCGCCGAGCAACATGCGAACGTAAACGCCCGGCGGGATCGAAGGCTGGCCGCGTCTTTCCTTCGTGACGTAATACGGTTGGCAGCGGCGTTCGATCCAACGGTCGAACTCGGCCTCGGCGAGCAGTTGACTGAGCTTGCGATAGAACGGATGGCCCGCCGACCTGGGTAACTCGCCCGCCAGGATGAACAAAGACTCCTGCCGCGCCCGCCGCCTGACCATCGCCACGATCAAACTTCCATGCTCAACAGCGCGATTCACCAACTGTCATCAACACAGCCAACGAACACCACCATGCCACGCCCGGCAAGAATTCATGTCGCTAAACGTTAGACGGGCATACTTCAACGGCGATAGCCCAGGACATCCAGTCCAGCACGACGTAATTCCGCGACCAGAAAATCGACGTCACCCTCCGCATTGTCAGCCCAAGCATATGTCAACCAAGCCTTGGCCAAGTGCGCGCCTCCATTTTGAATGCGCCCGTAGGGGGAGCCCTCTTAAGCGAATTCTAGCCGATCTGTGCCGATTCTTCGCGGGCCAACAGCCGAGCGACCAGTTCGCGTAGCCTGCGAATCCGCAGTGGCGCGGACATGGCGACGCGATGCGGGCCGCGGCGGGCGTCGGTGTGCCAATCGCCTTGATGCTTGCCGAGCAGCAGCACGGCCGGAACGTCCGCCGTATTCGGGTCGTTGGCCAGAGCGTTGAAAGCGTCCACCGCCGGGCGACCGATGGCGCTCGCATAGAACACGACCATGTCGGCGGCGTTGGGGTCATTCCTCAACGTCTGCAAGGCCCGGTCCGCATCGGTGAGCAGCAGCACCTGATAGCCTGAGTCGGCGAACGCCTGACGAAAAACTTCCTGCATCCGCGGATGCGGTTCGACGACCATCACGGCCTTCGTGCGGGCAGCGGATTCAGATTGCTCGAACGACAGCGCGAGCTTGCGCGCAAGCTCGCCGGCGCGCCCGTTTAGGCGATTCGGGCCGACCGAAGCCGTCTTGACGGCGCTCGGGGAGAGCAGCGGCGTGTCGCCTTCGGCCAATCGATGCGCGGCGACGAGTAAGTCCGCCAGCATTTCCGACGGTCGCTGATAGCGGCGTTCGACGGCCAGTTCCATCGCCTTGTGAACGACGCCGGTAAGCCACGGCGGCAGATCTTTCTTAATCTCCGTAAGCGGCACGATCTCGGTGAAGCGAACCGTGCTCAACCGCTGAATGCGATCGGTCGTTTCGGCCATCGGCGGCCGGCCGGCCAACATTTCATACAACATCGCACCGGCAAAGAAAGTATCGCTGCGCAGATCGTTCTTGCGAACGCCGGTGACGCGCTCGAGGCCAACGTAGTCGATCGTCCGGGCGTTGGGGCCTTCGTCGACGCGATCGAGTTCGGCGTGCAGCGCGATCGCCGCCAGACCGAAATCGAGCAGCTTTGCCTCGCCGCGGCTGGTGATCATGACGTTGGCTGGGCGGAGATCGCGATGCGAGATGCCGCGCTCGGCGGCGTAGCTTAGGCCAGCGCAAATGTCGGCCATTAGACGAACGGCTTCGGCCGGGGCGAGCTTGTGCCGCAGCTTGAGGAACTGCCGTAGCGTACGACCTTCGAGAAACTCCATGACGAGGTACGGCGTGTCGCCCTTGCTAGACACTTCGTAGATGGGCACGATGTTGGAATGCCGCAGCATGACGCCGACGGCCCCCTCGCGAACGAACTGGCCGGTCACTTCCGGATCCGTTGCGTAGCGTTGCCGCAGCGCTTTAATGGCCACCGCCTGGCCGGTTTCTTTGTGTTCCGCGCGATACGCCTTGGCAAACGCGCCGGAACCGATCGGATAGAGAACCTTGTATTCGCCGAAGAAGAAGCCGGCATACTCGCCGCGCAGCAACCGGTCAATTTGATAACTGGTCAAGAGTCCGCGGCGGAGCAGAAACTGTTGGAATTCTTTGAACGAGATCGTCGACGAACCGATGTCGGTCCAAATGGCGCGGAGCTGCTGTTCGTCGAGCAATTCGACGTCGAAAGCGCGCTTGGCAAGTCGTTCCGCCGTAAGCTCGATCATGGGTCGATTCCGACCTTCCTTGGTGCAAAGCGCTGCAACCGAGCGGCGTTTGAAGCGGCCGACTGTCAGCACGAGCGGCCGTCCGTGGCGCGGGTTTAGAAGCCTCTGTGTTCGCGGTGCCGCGGGCCGTCCGTCGCAAAGCGACTCGTCGCTGGCGGCAATAGGTTAGCCGCGTGCAATTTGGCCGGGCATTCTCGATTATATGCCGCGCCGCCGGGCGGGAAGAGTGCCGTCGGCCGATTATGCCAAGGGCCTACAGCCTCTCGCCGACCGCCTCCGGCCCGTCCTAGCCTTCCACTTGGCGGCGGAACTCGTCGCGTTCGCGGCGGGTCGCTTCGAGGTCGAACATCAGGTACTTCATGTCCAACCGCAGTTGGCTCAGCGCGTCCTGCACAAGGTTCAGGATGCGGCGGCGACGAAGCGTGCTTTCTTTGACGCGGTCGAACACCGGCAGGATCGCCCGGCGGTGCTCGGCCGGAATCTCCGCGAGCAGGGCGTCGAGTTCGACCAAATCGACGGGGAGTTGTTCGTTCTTGGCGGCGGCGTTCGGCGTGGTTTCGGTCATGATTCGGTTAAGCTCCGGGTGAAGGTGATGGTTTGAGCTATTCGCAGTCGGCGCGCCACACGGCGAAATCGGGTCATCGAATTCGCGCAAGTCATTTATGGCAAATAGGTTGCGTCGCTTCCGGTAATTGGGGCGAATCGGAGGCCGCGGTGACAAAACGCCACGGTTGACCTGGAAACGACGCGCAAACGCTGATACAGTCCCGCCTTACGTCAAATCAACGACCGTCGCCGGCGTGTTGCCGTCGGTCAACCGCCAGCCGTGGCGAGAATCGGGCCGTCGTCCGTCGGCCCAAGAAAAATCGCGGACACTAAGTCATCCACCGCCAACGCTCCGGACCAAGGAAGGTATCCGACGCGTGTCTCGGCTCCTAATACGCTGTGCAAGCGGCCGGCGGTTCGCGCCATGGTGCACGATTGCGCTCGCGGCGCTCGCCTTCTGTCACGCTGCGCAAACCGCGTCCAACGCTCAGTCGGGCTTTCGCGACGAGCACGAATCGGCTGCGCCTGCCTGGCAACCGGCGGCCTCGGACACCCGTTATCGTGTCGAACGTCAGGCGCGCGTGCAAGATGGCGCACGGTCCGGCGAAACCTGCGAAGTCATTTCCTTCACCGCGGGCATCGGATCATTCGTATATTTTGCCTATCCAACCGGCCAGGCGCGCGTGATCGACGAACTGCGGCCGACCGTCTGGATGAAGTCCGATCGTCCGGGCCTGCAAGTCTTCGCCCGTATTGTGCTTCCTCGGACCCTCGACCCGAAGACCGATAGCGCCGCGACAGTGCTCGTTCGCGGAGCTAGCTACACGCAGGTCGGCCAATGGCAAAATCTCGCCGTTGCGGGGCTTCCCAAAGCCCTCGACGAGCAAGTCCGCGTGCTTCGCGCTCGCCTCGGCCCGAACGTCGATGCGCGCGAGGCCTACGTCGATCAGGTCGTCATCAATGTGTACGGCGGCCAGGGACGAACGACGGTCTGGATCGACGATCTCGACGTCGTCGGATTCGTCGGGAAGCGGCCCGACCGACAACAGGCCGACGTGCAGATCGCCGAGCCGTCGAAGCAAGACGCCGACGCCCGTTCCGACACGTACAGCGTGGAGCTACAGAACGACGTGCTGCTCGTGGGCGGAAAGCCTTTCTTCCCGCGTGCGATCGAATATCGCGGCGAGTCGTTCGAAGATCTGGCGCAGCTAGGCTTCAACACGCTATGGCTGCGTCGACCGGCATCGACTGAGCTGATTGCCAGAGCGCGACGCGTCGGCCTGTGGGTCGTCTGTCCACCGCCGGAGCCAATGCCGCAGCGCATTTCGGAAGAATACGAAGGCGTGCTGGCATGGAATCTCGGGCATCATCTTTCCGCGGCGGAGTTGCATGCCGTGACCCAACTCGCCGCGACGCTGAGAAAGCGCGACGGTGCCCAACGCCCTTTGGTCGCGCAGGCCGACAACCAACTTCGCGGGTACAGCCGCGTCGTAGACATTTTGATCATCGACCGTCCGGTGCTCGGAACGAGCCTCGAATTGGCCGATTACGCCCGGTACATCGCGCAGCGGCCACAGTTGGCTCGGCCGGGCACGCCGTTCTGGTCGGCCGTCGATCTCGACCTCGATCCGCGCCTCGTCTATCAAATCGAATCGCTTGCTGCCAGCCGAATGCGTAGCACGTCGTTCGACGCCTCTGCGGTGCGGCAGGCGGCCGTCGTGGCCCTTTCCGCCGGCGCACGTGGCATTGTGCTCAACACGCACGCCGCCGTGACCCTGCGCGAGCGTCGGCCGTTGGTCGCGACGAACCGCTCGGGCGCCGACCGCGATATCGTTTCCGCGCGTGCGATGGAGTTGACGCTACTCAATCGCGAGTTGGGGCTCTGCCAGCCGTGGCTTAGCGAAGGCCAACGTGCCGCGACCGCGCGCGACCGCGATGCTCAAGCGGCGCTATCGCTCATTCAAAACCGCCGCGGAAAGCTGCTGCTGGCCACGCGCATTCTGCCCGGCGGACAATTCGCTCCCGGTGCCTACGCGGAGGGCGTCCTCTCGCTCGTCGCCCCCGGTTCGCCGGAATCCGACGACGCGTTCGCCCTGTCCGTCGCCGGCCTGCGACAACTCGACCATCGCCGCGTCGCCGGCGGCATGAACTTGACGTGGGACGGATTCGGCACCTGCGGATTCGCCGTGATGTCGAGCGATTCGCTATTAATGACGAGCCTCAACCGCCAGGCGCGAGCCACCATCGGTTCCTCGGCGGCGTATAAGATCGCGCTCGTGCGATACGCCCTGGCCGACGCCGAAGACAGCTTCCGGCAACTCGGCGGCACGTCGGCGGCGCTCCAAGCCGCGACCCGACCAACGGTCGCTGATCAGCGTGCGGCGGCCGCGCCACTGGCCACGTCGCTCGACACGGCCCGTGCTTCACTTCGTCGGGCGGAGCAGCTTTTCGCCTCTGGCGATGCGGCGGCGGCATATCGGGCGGCCGATGCGGCAGCCAACGCGGTTGCGCTTTGGCAGCGAGCTGCATGGGAGCAAGTCGTTCGCGGCTGGCCGTCGCCGGTCGCCAGTCCTCTAGCCGTCACACCGCTCACGCTCGTCGAACAGTCTCAACTCGCCGGTCGCGTCAGCCGCGCCGTTGTCGGACGCAATTCACTCGCCGAGGGCGATTGCGAGAACTTGCCCAAAATGATCGAAGCCGGTTGGAAGCACTGGCAACATTCGCAGGGCGGCATCGTCACGCACGTCGAGTTGTCGCCTGTGACTCCGTTTTCCGGCGATGCATCGCTCTATCTCTCGGCCGCCGCCAGCGACCCTTCGCTTGCCGAAACGCTCATCGAAACTCCGCCGGTATGGGTCGTATCCGCGCCGGTGCAATTCTCGGCCGACACGGCCGTGCGGATTCGCGGCCGCGTTCGCACGTCCAAGCCAATCGCCGGCAGCGTCGATGGTCTAGAGATCATCGACTCGCTCGGCGGCCCGGCGTTGGCCACGCGTATCGGCCACGCTCCGCAGTGGCAGGAATTCAGCCTTTATCGCTACGCATCGCGGCTCGATCAGATCACGGTCACGTTCGCGCTAACCGGCCTCGGCGAGGTCTGGATCGACAATATCGTCGTCGAACCGGTCGCTTTGCCCGCCGGAGCGGTCATCCCGGCGAACGAACGAGCCGCGGCCGACGTCACCCTCACGCCGAACCGCTGATGGCTCGCCCTGCTTCGATTGCTTCCGACGCGAGCGCAAAGTGTCCGGCGGGCTTATACAGTCGGAGCCAATTCCCTAGGCGTGCCGAAATGCGCCGCCGGCAAAATCGGTGCAGATACCCACTTGCTATGCATATTACGAGGCTGCCTGACGCGCCAAATGTAAATCCTTCAAACCGCCCTGAAAAGAAGCCGGAAGGGCAAACGACGCCATTCAGAATGAACCAGCAAGACCAACGCTAAACCCTTGGCATCATGGTGTTTATGCGGTTTGTGCCTCATTCGCAGGGCCGATCGTAAGGCGACTTGGGTAGACATAAAACCTTCCGCAAACTTCCCAGCTACTGATCTCGGCCCGCGATGGGTCGCTCCAGTTTCGGCAGGAGCTTCAATCGTCCAGGCGAGCAAATGCGACCGCCCGCGGCAAACCGACGACATCGTTTAACATCAATCGAGGAAAGGCGTTAGCGACGCCCGCTAGGTGGTGGTCGTAGCGATTTCGCATCCCGGTTGTTCCGTTCGGCACGGACGTTGCAATTGTGAGAGCTGTTCGCGTGGTGAGTTCAGGTCACTTCGAGCGGAAAAGTCAATTTCCGCGGCTCACCGTCGAATAAACCTCCGCAGGCAACGCTCACCGGACGGGCCGCCCCAAGAGAATTCCAACGAAAATGGGTCTAAGAAGGGCCCCTCAGCCGGGTAGACTTGTCGCGTGGAGGAGGAACGCCGGAGGGCGCGGATCGCCGCCGGCCAACATTTCGATCGAATCCATCGAACCATCCTCTCTCCCATCCGTAAAAAACCAATGAAGAGCGCCATCATCGACCCCAAACCGTCCAGCGATCGATACGACGATTCGGCTGGGGCCCTGTCGGCCGCCAGCGACGAGGAGTTGCTTGCGCGATACGTCATGAGCGACGATCGCGATGCGTTCTCCACGCTGGTACACCGTTACGAACGAGAATTATTCAGCTACCTACGCCGCTACGTGGGCGACGCGGAAATGGCCGACGACGTATTTCAGGCCACTTTCCTGCAAGTTCACCTCAAATGCGGTCAGTTCGAGCAAGGAAGAAAGTTTCGGCCCTGGCTGTACACCGTGGCGACCAATCAGGCCATCGACGCCAAGCGCCGCAACAAGCGACACTTGGCGATGAGCCTCGATCGGCACGCCACGAGCGACAACCACGACGACCTCGGCGCTTTGGTCAACTTGCTCGCCAGCAGCGAGCCGAGTCCCGAAGCGGAATTCGAGGCCGACGAGCGACGGGAATGGGTCCGTCGAGAAATCGACGCCCTGCCCGATTTGCTGCGTAGTAGTGTTGTGTTGGTTTACTATCAAGGATTAAAGTATCGTGAGGCGGCCGACGTGCTCGATGTGCCGGTCGGAACGGTCAAGAGCCGGCTCCATTCGGCGCTGCTGAAACTCAACGCGGCCTGGTCGAACTCGCGTGGCGATGATGCTTGATCGTTGATGCCCGATAGATGATGCGCAAGTGACGTGAAACGTAGGGTGGGCCGTGCCCACCGGCTTTTCGATTGCTGTTTACCCGTATGCGTGAACAACTAGTTGGATATCTCTGCGGAGCGCTCGACGACGGCGAACGTACGGATGTCGAGCGGCGCGTTGCCGACGACCCGCAGCTTCGCGACGAACTCGAACTGCTTCGCGGCGCGCTGTCACCGCTGGCCGCCGACGAGGGGCATCACGCGCCGCCCGTTGGTTTGGCCGCTCGGACCTGCGACGCGATCTTCGCGTCCGCCGGCGATACGCCGCACGCTGCGTCTGCCGCAACTGCGAGCGTCGAACGGGCCGTTCAACGCCGACCCGCTAGCATGAGCCACCAGGCCAGCATGAGCCAAGCGCCCGGCGGTTTGATTCGCCGGAACTGGAAGTTCATCGACACGGCCATCGCGCTTGGCGCCATCGCGGCCGCCGCGCTGTTTTTCTTTCCGGCGCTGGTGCAGAGCCGTCATCTTGCGCAAATGGCCCAGTGCCAGAACAACTTGGGGACCGTCGGCAAGGCGTTGACGCATTACGCTCAGGTCGGTCCCGAGCGCGGCTTCTATCCCAGCATTCCCCGCGAAGGCAACCACGCCGTCGCCGGCATTTATGGCGTGCGGTTGCTCGAAAACGGCTTCCTCGATAGCGCCAAGCACCTGGTATGCCCGTCGTCGCCCTTGGCCGCCACCGGCAAACCGCTCGTCGTGCCCACTTCGGAGGAACTTGCCGCCGCGTCGGGTGAAAAACTGCGTGAGTATCAACGCACGATGGGAGGAAGCTACGGTTATGCCCTCGGCTTCGTCCAAGGTGGCTGGTACAAACCGACGCAAAGCCGCGGCGTCCGCTGGAACCCCATCCTCGCCGACGCCTACGATCCGTTCGACGGCCGCCCCAATAGCTGCAACCACGGGGGCTGCGGTCAGAATGTTTTGTTCGACAACGGCGTCGTTGGCTACCTTTCAAATTGTCGCGTCGTCGATAGCACGGACGAGGGCGAAATCGATGATGAAGACATCTTCCGCAACGTTCGCCACGACATCGCGGCCGGTCTTGGCCGGTTCGACTTCGTCCTTGGCGACAGCGCGGCGACGCCCTGGACCGGCCACGCGGCGGTTCAGATTCCGGCGTTTCTACGCAATCCCGCTCCCGCCCAGCAGCGCCGTCGCTAAGGCGTGAATCTGCGGTAGAGCATAGCGGTCGTCGTCGCTCGTGGAACGGAATAAAAATCCGGCCCTCGATACCACGCCTTCCTGCGACGGCGACTCACCGCGGACCGACACACCGAGCGCCGACTCGCCGCGGACCGCCAAACGCCCGACTACCAGCGGTATTCCAGCGAGACGTCGACTCCGCGTAGCAGCATGTCCGCGCTGCGGAAAACGTGTGTCGGCCGTGCGTCGCCCGTCAGCGTTCCGCCGATCTGCGAGTCGTTGATCGTCGTGTCGATTTGCTGGCCCGGTCGGGCGACGTCGTCGAAATACAGAATCCGGAAACCGACGCCTAACTCCAGATTCTCGCGCAGCGCGTATCGCGCGGTCACGGCCCCTTCCGGAATCGCCATGAACGTGTCGCGCGTGTAGCGGCCGATGTTGGTCGGCAGCGCCAGCAGACCGCCCGGTTCGATGGCCGTTGTTCCGAGCGAGCTAATCTGCGTGTTGCCGTCGATCGTGACCACCTGGTGATTATTTCCCAGGCCGACTTTGGCCATCACCTCGAAGGCCCAGCGATTGCGAAACATCTCCAGCGACATCCCCACCTCGCCGCCGTGAAAATCGTTTCGCACGTCGAAGATATCCGTGCTCTCCCGCAACGTCGGGCCAATCAGCCCGCCGCCGGGATCGAAGAACGAATCGCGAATCAGAAAACTTTCGTCGACCTGCACGAAGCGATAGCCGCCGAATACGTCGAGCCGCACGTCGCGTTCAAAATCGCCCCACAGGATATGCCGAAACGTCAGCCCGGCGGATTGCATGCTGCTCTGCGACTCGATGTCGATCGTGCCATCGAGATCGACGGTCGCTCCCGGGCGGACGAAATTAGGAAACGCCAGCAGCGCCGCGTCTTGTTGCATCGTGGTCAGATTGAAGAATGGCCGCGCGAGAATCCGCGCGTTCGGATCGTTCTGAAACGACTCGCTGGCCGAAAACCGCGTCGATTCGTCAGCCAGCGCCCAATAGTCGCCTTCGATGGCCATGAACTGCCCGTCGACGAGCCAGTAGCCGATCTTCACCTGCCCGCCGTTGCGTTGGCCGTCGTCGATCTGCTCGTTACCGAATAGCACGGTCGCGTTGGGCAGCACGCCAGCGACGGCCTGTGCCGTGCCTGCCGGACTGGTCGTCGCCGAAGCCGGCACGCCATAACCGTCGGCCCACATTGAAAGGTAAGACAATCGCGTCCACCACCGCACCGGCTGGGCCACGCGCTCGTCGAATCCACCGCCGGCATCGCCGCAGGGTAGTTCCACCATCGGCCGCGGGATATGCGGATCGAAAGGCGGCGTCGCGTAGCACCAATCGGGCAGCGTCCTTTCCAACGGCTCGCCCCAGCGTCGCTGGCGCATCAGCACTTCGGTATGCATCAGCGCCGGATCGGCCGGATCGAACGTAAACGTCCCATCGGGATTCCTCACGGCGTTTGGCGAACCGAACGGTGCGCCGTCGGGCGATGTTGGCGTCGGTCCTGGCGGCGATGCCGGCGTCGGCGCCAAGTCTGGCTCCGCCGTTGCGACCGGCTCCTGCACGGCGACAGAATCGTCCGCGGCAAACGGGTTGTCGCTGGCGATCACTTGGGCCGGCGCGGATCCAGCGAGAAGCAACGCGCCGATCGACCCGCCCACGGCTGCAATCGCAACCGAACGGGAAGCTGCCAAGAATGTTCTTAGGTGTCGCATGGTGAGTCGGCCTGACCTGACGTTCGCGCGAGCGATCCCCCCTGCGCCGGTGGCGCACCTAAGTGTTGTATCGGCTGGGCAAGCTGATTCGATTGTCCCAATATTGCCAGTTGAATCGATAATGCCGCGCCAATTGTGGCGAGATAGGTAATTGGCGGGACTTCGGCCGATTGCGCGGTTGTGCGATCCGCTTGTGAGAAACCTATCGCGTTTTCAACGGCCGGTTTTTCGCGGACTGTTCCCGCCCGTCGGCGGACACGCATCCGCCTTGATGCCCGATTTTCGCAATCGAGCGGCGGCCTCGGATCGGCGCACATGGTGGGCAGCACGCGAAACGTCCTTCGGTCCGATGTGCTTGGATCCGATGTGCTTGGCGAAGTCGGCCCGCGGAAGCTCAGCGTATTAGCGACGGCGAGCCGCGACACACAGAGCCAGGCATCATCGTGCTAAAGCACCAGCTTGCGGATGAACCATCGGATTTGATTCAGGACGTGTTTCAGCCGGCCAACCCGACAAGAACGAATGACCGGAAACGGGCATGCCGCTTCCGGTCATTCGCTTGGGGTTACTTCGTGCGCGACGCGGCGATTGCCGCGATGTCGCTCTAAGCGACGGCCAATTCCGGCTGACCGGCGCGGCGGTAGAAGCCGATCTTTTCCAGCGCGACGTAAACTTCTTCGAGCGTCTTCTCGCCGAAGTTCGAGATGCTCAACAGTTCCTCGCGCGTGGCGTGCAGCAGGTCGTTGACCGAGAAGATGCCACGCTCTTCCAGGCAGTTGGTCGTGCGGACCGTGAGACCGATTTCGGCGGTGCTCATCTCAAGACGTTCGCGCATCAGTTGCTGGTGATTGCTGACGCGATTCAACGGAATGCGTGCCATGTGGGGTCCCTCCCTAAGCAAACGTGAAGCGGCGCTCAGGCCGCGATGGATCATTCGACAAGCCCCGCTTGCCGATTCGCTGGGCGAGAGTATACCGACGATGCGCGATTTGAGAATCACCGGCGGCGAAAAAAAACGCGAAAACACCGATGTTTCGTGCTAGCAGTGCTGTCGCAGGGGAGGGCGTAAGGGGGCCGGGAGCAGTGGGCAGTTCGCAGTTCGCAGGGTACAACGCATGTTGAAGCTCGGCACGATCGCGCTTGCGTAAAATTGACGGCGGTGATCGCATTGCAATCCTAACTCCTAACACGTTGCCAACCACGCCGCCAATCATCGAAGACTTGCTCGTTGGCCTGACGGATGCTCAGCGGGATGCTGTTGCGCACATCGACGGTCCGCAACTTGTTTTGGCGGGGCCGGGGAGCGGCAAAACGCGGGTGGTGACGCATCGCATCGCGTATCTGCTGCGGCACGAAATACCCGACAGGTCGATTCTTGCGCTGACGTTTACGAACAAA
>JAJDEG010000326.1 GCA_029259895.1 Planctomycetota bacterium | reverse complement strand
CGTCAACGCCGATTGGCTTCGCAACGTCCGCGAGCGCGACGGCAAGATCGTGCTCAAACACATGGGCACGCTCTCGCCGCGCCCGCTGGCATCGCACACCACCAGCCCAGCGACGGTCGATTGGAACGGCGACCGCCGACGGGATCTGATCGTGGGAGCGGAAGACGGGGTGATTTACTACATGCGGAACAACGATAGCACGCAGGCCAAGTAGAATGGCGCCTGCACGCTTACGCTCACGTTGATTTGCGCGACGCCACAATGGACAGTTAGGTATCCGTAGATACGTCGTCCCATTCCTGATCCATGTATCCAATTAACCAATTCAACGCGTGATGACGCTCCATTACGACGCCACTGTCCAAGCCAGCAGGAGCCTGCCGATTGTTAACGCGCGCATCAACGACGGCCCAATGATAACGGTAAATCAAATCGGCTGCGTCGAGAATTTCGCCTTGGGGCCGAAGATTGGCATTCTTGATAAATCCAGCGCGACCGTTTTCGCGTAGGAAGGACACGGCGAGTGTTACATCACAAATCTTGTCGGGACGTTCGAGGCCGTCGATAAACCCCAAGGCCCACAACATGACCCAATAGCATTCGTAGCGCCAGGCGAATTGAACGCGATCGTGTTGCGTGGGGTTGGGATTCTTGATGAACTCTCGTTCTTTCGGCGTAAATGCCGAGGCGACTTCATATTTGTCAATCAGTTGGTCGACGACTTCCTGCTCGAGACCTTCGCCCTTAACGGCAACGATGCAAAGTGCCATAGCGCGCGTAGCAACTTGCTCGCTAGTCCTACGAATTGACTCGCCTTCGGTCTCAATCACCGGCAAGTTTTCGATGAATGGGACGTTTTCGGCCTTGAGAATGGCGAGCGAACGATCTTTGCGTGCTCGGGGTTCGTCGGAAACGTTTGATCTCCGTTGTTCGATGTGCTGGCGGCGTGCCTCAACGTCATTTTCTGGTGTCGCGTCGGAAGATGACATGTCGTTTGAGCAACCAGCTATTGTGGCGAGGAAGAACGCTAACGCGATGGGACCGATTAATCGCATGATTTAGTAGCCTTCACTTGTTCTCGACCTACAACCGTCGCCAATTCCCAGCATTCGTTCCATTCTCAGTGGACGTCGTGTTGCCGTACAGCCTTTGGCCGTCTAGCGGGACGAGATGTGTCGTTGGCGGGCGGCTGGCCAGTTCGCGGATGGCCCACGGGTTTTCACCGCGTCTTCATCGTCCGCCGCCATTTCCGCCTCGATATCGTCGAGATGGTCGTAAGCAAAAGCCAGCGCGTCCTGAACATCGGCCGGCTTCAGCATGGGGTATTGCTGCACGATTTCCTCGACGCTCATTCCCTGGCGGTAGCAGCCTAGGACGATCCCAACGCGGATGCGCGTGCCACCGACGACCGCTTGCCCGCCGCAGCGCGTGGCGTCGCGTTCGATATTGCGGTAATCGAGCTTTGGCATGAGATTTTCCGGAGATCTGGTCGTTGAAATGCACGCCCATCAGCCACGATATTCCATTCTACCAACGCCGAACCCCGCGGCGAACCTACTAGTCGGCTGCTCTCGGTCCCGCGTTGAACGACGACGGCACCACCTGCGCCATCCACAAAAAATGATGCAGCATCACGCCCGCCGCCACCGCCACGTTGAGCGAATCGACCGCCGTTGCCATGGGAATCATCACCCGGCGGTCGCACTCGGCGAGCCATGCTTCGCTGAGCCCTTCCGCTTCGTTGCCCAGGGCGAGAATGATCCGCTGCGGGCGGGCGGATTCGCAGAGCGGTTCGGCCTGGTCGTCGATGGCGGCGGCGATCAGTTGCCAACGTTCGCTTTCGCGGGCCGCCACGACATCGGCCAGCAGCGTCGGACTCTCGGCGACTGGCAGCGTCAGCGCGGCTCCCATCGAAACGTGAAGCACATGGCGGGAGAACGGGTCGCAAGAGCCGCCGCCGAGCAACACGGCGTCGATGCCCATCGCCGTGCAGACGCGGAGGATCGAGCCGAGATTGTCCGGACTCGTAATCCGCGGGCAGGCGACCACGGTCAGACTCTGCCGACAAACGGCTAGCGTCTCAGCGACGCCGAACGGCTCGAACCGCACGCCGCAGGCCATCACACCGTCGAAGATGCCGTCGAGAATGTCGTCGCGAATGTCGCCGCCAACTAGATGCTCGGCGAGATCCTGCGGAACGACGAATACGTTGACACCTTCCAGCCACTGCGCCGGCCACGCGGCCAATACGGCTTCTTGCCGTCGCTCGCTCAGCAGCACGGACTCGACGCGATACTCGCTCGCCATCAGCCGGTCGACGACCCTCCGCCCTTCGGCGATGAACGTGCCGGACCACCGCGTGAGGTCGGTCTGTCGCACGTTGCGATACAGGGCTAGACGCGGGTCGTCGAGCGAATGGATGAATTCGACGGGCATGAGCGTGCGGAGTTGGGCTGAATGTTGGGTCGGAACCGTCGGGACATCGGCAGTACGTCCCGGTATTGTCCGGGATTTCGTTTCGCGGCAAAAGTGTGGCTGGCTTTCGTGGACTGCTTATTATTCCCAAACTACGCGCGGCGGCGAACTCTATGATTCCCGCGCTAAACTCCGCGCCTTCGCGCGACCGAATTCGATAGTAGCCAGTGAGTACGACCCATCGCCGCGCTGCCGGCAACGCTGGCATCGCATCGCCGCGATTCATTTCCTCACCGCCCGCAAGGGGAGCCGATTACATGACCAAGTTCACGCTTACGCTGACCCTCGCCTCCCTATTGACCGCCGCGACTCCGGCTTTCGCCCAGGAGGATGCGGGCGCAGCGACGCCGCCGCCGGTCCGCAACACGCTTCGCCGCGACGCCACGCCGTCACTGGGCACGCCGTCGCCGACGATGGAGACCTGGCTCTACGAGCAAGAACGCAAACGCTACGACGACCCGAAGGAAATGGTCCGACGCAACGCCGAGTACCGCATGATCCAACGGCAGCGGCGAATCGAGTCGCGGAAGTGGTTCGGCTATTCGAACTCGCGTCCGATCGCGTCGCCAAATCCGTGGTACGATACCTATTCGCCGATGTGGACTGGCAATTCGTCCAATCCGTACGAATGGTCCGGCGTCGGCGGTCCCGCGGTCGTGTTTCGTCCCGCTTGGTCCGGCATCGGCCAATACTAAGGCCCATGCATTGCACCCGGAGGAGCATCGCGACACGAGCAGGCGAATTCGGTTTGCACGTTGGACGACATCGCCGCAATGCCTGACTACCGGCCGGTAAGCCGCCTTGCGGTGGCCGCTTTGGCGCTGGGCGTCGCGTCGCCAGTCGTATTCGTCGCGCCGGTCGTGGCGATTGTCGTGCCGATCGCCGGCGTCGTTACGGGCGCGTCCGCGTTGCTGCGCATCCGCCGCGATGCCTCGCTGGCCGGCCGGACGGTCGCCATCGCCGGGTTGATGCTCGCCGTGTTTTCGCTCTCCGGCGGGCCGACCTATTGGCTGCTGCGCGAGTGGCAATTGCGCAGCACGGCCGAACAGTTCGCCCTGAGCTTTGTCGAGCGATTAATCGAGGGCGACACGCGGTCGGCGCATCAAATGACGCTCGCCGCCCGACGGCGATTCACGGCGAATCGGGCGCTGGCCGACAGCTATCGCGATACGCCTGGGGCCCGCGACGACCTTTCCGCGTTCGTCCGCGATCCATTCGTCCGTCGATTGCGTTCGCTTGGCGGCGGGAAAGTCGGCGACGTATCGGTCGCCGAACACGATGGGCGCCTCGGGTTTGACTGGTTCGCGATCCACCTCGATGCCTCCGATGCGTCTAGCACGGTATCTCGGGTCGAGGCGCGACTGCTCATCGAGCGCTCGGATGGGCCCGGCGGCGGCGAGTGGCGCGTCGGCAAGTTCGTCATTCGCGACGCGGCCCCCACAACGGGCAAATAGCCGAAACCCCGTACACTGTCAATGTTTTCCGCGAATTTCCTTGCGGCCGCCGCGCTCGGCGATTATGCTGCGGTCGACACACCGTGTAGACCGCCAACATTGATCGACACACATCGACGCGGGGAAGAATCGCAATGGGGCAATTGCGCGATTGGGGAATCGTGATCGTAGGAATCGTTTTTCTCGCGACGGCAAACGTCGCGCTGGGCGGTTCCACACAGTTTGCGTGGAATTCCCCAACGACCGGCAATTGGACCGACCCGACGAAGTGGTCGCCCAACGGCGTGCCCGGCGTCGAAGAAACAGACGAGGTCTACATTGGCCGCGGCGCGGGGAGCGGCGGAACGGCGATTCTCGATTCGGCCGTGCCGGCGATTAACCGATTTAACATCGGCGAAGGCGGTACCGGCACGCTCGACGTTCGAGCAGGTGCATCGCTCGCGACGAACACCACGGTCTCGGCCGACGCCATCGGGCTAAATGGCCGTGGATCTCTGCTGATGTCCGGCGGAATGATTACGCTCGGGCGACGGCTCATCGTCAACGACGGAACGCTCGATATTTCAGGCGGTACGTTCGCTATGCCGGACACGCTCAACGGCGACTTGAGTCTTGGCATTAGCGCCTTTGGCGATCTCACCGTTCGCGGCACGGGACGGCTCGATGTCGGACGAGACCTAAAAATCGGCGACGGCGGCGCAGGACGGTTCACGCTACGCGGCGGACAGGCCACGGTCACGCGCAATCTCATCGTCGGCGCGCCGTTCGGTCTCGGCGAATTGTCGATCGCGGGCGGAGAGTTGAGTGTAGGCGGAAGCCTCATTGTCGGCGGTCCCATCGGCGAAGGTACGTTGAAGCTGCAATCCTCCTCGGCCCAGGTCGTGGCCGGGGCGTTCGACGTTTCGTCCGACGGCACGGTGATTCTCGACCTCGGGGCGACGCTGTCGCCGATCCGCGCGACGACCTCCAGCCTTGCCGGAGACTTGTCGGTCGTCTTAAACGCCAGTCCGTCGGTCGGTACCGTATATCCGTTGGTGCAAGTTGCCAGCACGGGCATTCACGCAACGACGTTCGACAGCAAGCCGGAGGGAGCCGTATTCCTTATCGATGACCCCAGCGGTGGCATTCCGGTAAGAATCAGCTACCGGGCGAATCTCGACGGTGGCTCGCTCGGCAACGACGTGACATTGACGGTCTTGCCGACCGTCGTCAATCGAGCCGACGTCGCCGTCATGGTTAGCAACTGGCACGGAACCGGCGGCCTCGAACAGGGCGACTTCGATGGAAATGGAATCGTGAATCTGCTCGACTTGATGGCGCTGCAACGCAGCATTGGTGGCGCGCCGGCCAGCGCCGTGGCCGTTCCGGAGCCGGGTGCCTGGGCGTCGATGCTCGCGGCATTG
>JAJDEG010000325.1 GCA_029259895.1 Planctomycetota bacterium | reverse complement strand
AGATGCCGCGCAAAGTCCGGCTATCGACCGCGGCAGCGGCGTTGATGCGCCGACAAACGAACCGATGCCCAACGGCGGCTTCGTCAATCTCGGTGCGTACGGCAACACGTCGCAAGCGTCGCTCAGCCCGACGGATTATGTGCTCGTGCTGCGTCCGACTGGCGGCGAAGCGCTGCAGCAGGAATCGGCGGCCGAGATCCGCTGGCGGTCGGCCGGATTCGCGGGCAACGTTGCTATCGAATACTCCACGACCGGTATGGTGGGTCCGTTCACCACGCTTGCCGGCAATGAGGCCAACGACGGCAGCTACCAATGGTCGATCGACGCCGCGACGTATCCGACGTCGAACAATTACGTGGTGCGGATCGTTTCCATCGACGAACCGGCGGTCAGCGGCACGAGCGATCCGTTTGCGGTCGGCGAATCGATCAACCTGTACTACGTCAACGACAGCTCGCTCCTCGGCGACGAGTATGCCACGGCCGTGGGCAACGACGCCAACGATGGCCTGTCGCCGGCTACGCCCAAGGCGTCGATCCGGGCGATCATCGAAGCCTACGATCTCGGCGGCGACGATGTGATTCTCGTCGACGCTGGCAACTACGCGCTGACGACGAATATCCTGATCACGCAGGCCGACTCGGGCGTGACGATTCAAGGACCGGTCAATCCGGCTAATCCTGCGACCGTCGACAGGGCGAACATCGCCAACACGGCGTTCGCATTCCAGCTTCAGAACGCCGACGATGTGACGATTTCGGATCTGCGGATTACCGGCGCGGAGGACGGCATTCGCGTCGAGAGCGGCTCGACGGGATTCACGCTGCGGCGTTCGACCGTGTACGACAACGATTCGACCGGCGTGTGGATCTTCGACGCGGCGTCGACCGGCGCGACGATCGAGGACAACGTCTTTCACGGCAACGCCACGAACGACAGTCGCGACCAGCCGTTCGGATTGCGTTCCGCCGCCGGAAGTATCGACGTGTTGCGCAACACCGCTTATCACACCGGCGGACGCGACAGTTACGGTCTGTATGTGGTTTCGGCCGCGTCGAACATCGTGATTCGCGACAACGTAGCGTTCAACAATTCGATTGCGGGCATCTTCGTCGAGGCACAGGGCTTCGACATCACCGGCAACGTCTCTCACGACAATGTAGCCGGCTTCCAGCTTCGGGGCACCAACGCCGCCACGGTTAGTACGACGTCCGGCAATACTGCCTACGCCAACGATCAAGACGGATTCCGCTTCCAGTCGTTCGGTCAACATGTGGGCAACGTCGCGCACGACAACGGCGTCGGCTTTCGCAGTGTTACCGGGTTCCTTGGATCGCTTTGCGGCTCGGACGCCTGGCGCAACGGCACGGGCATTCTTTTCGACGGCGGCGATCTGTTCGACAACCGCGCGTTCGGCAATACGACAAGTGGCATTGCGATTCTTCGCGCCGGCACGTTCGCCGGGAATCGGGCGTATGGCAACAACGTCGGAATTCACTTCGCGGCCACCGGCGGCACGAGCGCGGTGCGCAACAACCTGGTATACGACAACCAACTCGCGGGCATCGAGTTTGTCGGTGCCCAAAGCGGCATCGGCGCTGGGCCGGTCGCCGTGACCAACAACACTATCGTGGAAACGTCCGGCGGCGATGCGATCCGCGCCCGATCGCTGAGCGAGCAAATCCAACTCAAGAACAATATCCTCGTCGCCGCCGGCGCGGGCCGGTTTGCGCTCAACGTCGACGCCGACTCGCAGCAAGGATTCTCGAGCAATTACAACTTATTCAATCTGACCGACGGCGCACAATTGGCGCAGTGGCAACTTGCGATGGCCGATCTGGCCGATTGGCGGCTGCAAACCGGGCACGACGCCGATTCGCTGGCCGGCGATCCGCGGTTCGTCGATGCCGCAGGGCCGGACGGAGTCGTCGGATACCAAAACTTCGCGGGGCTGCAATTCGAAGGATTCGCCAACGTGAGTCTGGCGGGCGATGCGGCGGTGACGCAAATCGATACGACGGTCAACTTCTCGACGCTTGGCAGCTATCGCGGTTTGCCGGACAATAGCCAATCGATGCGATGGACGGGACAGGTCTATCTGCCGGCGGCCGGCCAGTATCAGTTTTTTGTTAATTCGTTCGGTCCGCAGCGGCTGTACGTCGACAACCTCGCCGCGCCGATCATCGACGATTGGCTCGCGCCGTCCAACGTTGAGCGAAACGCCGTATTCGTCGCCAGCGACGCCGGCTGGGTCGATCTTGTCTTTGAACTATCCGACAACGGCGGCACAGTGACGGGCCGGCTGCAATGGATCGCCCCGCACACCGCCGGGCAGAAGCAGTATCTTGCGGCCGGCGACCTGCGCTCGTCGGGCGAGTCGGAGTCGCTGGGTCTGGACGACGATTTCCATATCGCTTCGACGGCGGGGAGCTTTCACGCTGGCGACTGGACAGCCGATGCTTTCGATTCGCCGGCGCTCGATGCGGGCGATCCGGCCGACGCGGTGACGGAAGATATGCCGCAAGGTCTGCCGCCCGGCGATCCGCGCGCGACGCAGGACGGCGACCGCGTCAATCTCGGCGCGTTTGGCAATACGGGGCAGGCGTCGCGCAGCCCGACGACTTCGCTGCGCGTGCTTTCGCCCAACGGTTTTGAGAAGTTCCGCGTTGGCCGCATGGAGACGATTCGCTGGGACGCCTTGGGCGTCGCCGGCACGGTGACGATCGAGTCGAGTACGGACGGCGGAGCGAACTGGACGACGGTTTCCGCTGGCGAAGCGAACGATGGCCAGTTCGACTGGACGCCGACTGCGTATACGCTCGATGGACGGATTCGGATCACGTCCGACGCTAATGCGGCGCTGGCCGATGCATCGGATGCGGCGTTCACCGTCGGCGATGCGACGAATGTGTACTACGTCAACGATAGCTACGACGGACCGGCGGTCGATCAATACACGGTGTCGGCTGGATCGAGTGGCAACACGGGCACGCGGCCGAGCGACCCACTTGCGTCGCTGGCGGCGTTGTTGGCGGCCTACGATCTTGCGGCCGGCGACACGGTGTTGGTTGACTCGGGTACGTACTTACTCACGCGACCGGTGGAAATCGGCTCGCAGCACGCCGGCATTACGATTCAAGGTCCGCCAATTGGCTTCACGGCGACATTGAATCGCGGCAGCACGGCGGACGGTCAGATCGCGATTCGGCTGGTCAACGCGGATAGCGTGACGATTGAGAGACTGGACGTCACGGGCGCGTTTCGCGGCGTAAGCATCGAGAGCGATTCCGACGGCGTCAACCTCGATGCGCTGCATGTATGGAACAACAACGATTACGGCGTCTACGTGTCGGCCGACTCCGACGGCGCGACGATTCGCGATTCGCTGCTGCACGGCGTTGGCAACGTCGCAACGACCGACCAGCGGTGGAATATCTGGGTGGCTGGCGGCGGCGCGACAATCGACGGAAACACGCTGTATCATGCGCCGGGCGCGGCGACGGGGCACGGAGTGTTTCTTGATACAACCGGCGACGCGACGCTCGTCGGAAACACCGCTTACGGGAATAGCGTTGGTTTTGAGATCACCACCGACGGAATGATGACGCTGGCCGACAACGTCGCGCACAGTAACCTTACCGGTTTCCGACTCGATGCGCAGTCGGCCGCCATGCCGGGCGACGTTTACGACAACCTCGCCCACGATAACGGCGTTGGCATCGAGTTGAACGGATTCACGCAGTTTCGCACGAGCACGGCTCGCGACAATACGACCGGCCTGCTGATGGACGGCAACGTGGCGATCGTTGCCGAGCGAATGACGATTTTTGGCAACGCGACGGGCGTCGATCTGCGCGAAGGGACATTGCGCGACAGCC
>JAJDEG010000324.1 GCA_029259895.1 Planctomycetota bacterium | reverse complement strand
TTTCGTGGTCGTCAAGGAATGGGACAGCAGCTCGCCGAAGCTGGCCGAGTCGGTCGCCAACGGCGTCCACATGGACGAAGTGCTCGTGCATCTGACGAGTACGATCAACGGCCAGAATGTGGTCAACATGGAGATCAAGTTTTCGGACGTGATTATGTCCAGCTACAGATTCATGGGAACGTCCACGCAGCAGCCGGTTCCGACCGAGCAGATCTCGATGAACTACACCGAGATCGAATGGACGTACAAGAAGTTCGACCGGATGGGTGCCGAAGCCGGCAACTTCCCGGCCAAGTACAGCACGGAAGCCGCCGCCACGTAAGGGTTTGCGGTGCCTTGCACGATGTCGATTCCCCGCGGTTTGGGACCATGTGGAGGGCCAGGGCCTCGCCCAAAGGTTCCTCACCGATGGTCCCAAGCCGCGGTTTTTTTTCGATCTTGCCTAAGTAACGCAGAAATCACCCGACGATCCGACAGCGGCTCCGTTCCGTGCGTTCGTCGCCAACCATATACGGTTACCAGTCATGGGTAAGTACACTCAAGAAGGCCATCGGATCTCGATCCATACGCCGCTGGGAAAGGACGTGTTGTACCTGCTCGCCTTCGAGGGAGAGGACGAGCACTCGCGGCTTTTCAGCTATCAGCTCGAGATGTTCTCCGACGAGAAGGACATTCAGGCGAAGGATATCGTCGGCAAGAACGTGACGTTGCAGATCGACTTTCCGGACGAGAAGCCGCGGTTTATCAATGGCCACATCAGCCGCTGGTCGAACCAAGGGACGGGCCCGCGGGGAACGAACTACAAGGCCGAGATGGTTCCTTGGTTCTGGTTTCTTACCAAGACGTCGGACTGCCGCATCTTTCAAGAGAAGGACGTCAAGCAGATCGTCGAGCAGATCTTCACCGATCTGGGCTACAGCGACTTCGATCTCTCGGGCGTGACGGGCACGCACCCGCCGCTGGAATATTGCGTGCAGTATCGGGAGAGCGATTTTCAATTCGTGTCGCGGATGTTGGAGAAGGAAGGCATTTTCTTTTTCTTCAAGCACGAGAACGGCAAACACACGATGACAATGGCCGACAGCAAGTCGGCGTATAAGGACGCGGAAGGCACGGACAAGGAAGCGCAGTTCACGGCCGAGCGGGTTGGCGAGGAGCGCAACGACAATCTCAAGGGCTGGGAGCATCAGTACGAAATGCGATCGGGCAAGCTGATGCACGGGGACTACAACTTCAAGAAGCCAAACAATACGCGCAATGCGACGCACGAGATTCTTAAGAAGAATACGAACTCGGTGGTGAAGTTGGACGGCATCGACAAGCTGGAAATCTACGAGTTTCCCGGCGAGTATGAGGAAGGCGCGATCGGCGACGAGCTCGCCAAGGCGCGGATGCAAGAGGAGGAAGCGGGGTTCGACATCGTCCACGGCAAGAGCATCTGCCGGAGCTTCAATCCGGGGACGAAGTTCAAAGTTAAGAAGCACAAGTACAAGCAGGAAGACGGCAAAGAGTACGTCATCACTTCCGTGCAGCACTCGGCGCGGGTCGGCTCGTATATTACGGGCGGAGAAGGACCGGCGGAGACGACATACACAAACACGTTTACGTGCGTGCCCGAGAGCGTCGTGATTCGCCCTGCTCGATCGACGCGGAAGCCGATTATCTCTGGCGTCCAGACGGCCGTCGTCACGGGCCCTCCGGGCGAGGAAATTTGGCCGGACGAGTTTGGCCGCGTGAAGGTTCAATTCCACTGGGACCGCGAAGGCAAGATGGACGACAAGAGCTCGTGCTGGGTGCGCAGCGCGATGCCGGGGGCGGGCCGCGGGTTCGGCATGATGTCGATACCGCGGATCGGCCAGGAAGTGGTGATTACGTTCATCGAAGGGAATCCGGACCGGCCGCTGATCACGGGGAGCGTGTACAACCCGGGGCAGATGCCGGCGCGCAAGCTGCCCGACTGCAAGACGATGAGCTACCTGCGGAGCAACTCGTCTCCGGGCGGAGCGGGGCATAACGAGATTCAGTTCGAGGATAAAGACGGCAAGGAGCAGATCTACATCCACGGCGAGAAAGACGTCAATATTCGCTGTAAGAATAACTACAACCTGATCGTCGGCTACGAAAAGGACGACGGTTCGTTCCGCGAATTGATCCACAACAAAAAGGAAGCGGTGGTCAAGGGAGACCAAAACGAGAAGATCGAAGGCAATACAACGTTGCTCGTCGAGGGCAACTCCGATACGGTCGTCAAAGGGACGAATAAGGAAACGACGGGCGAAAACCATTTGCACGTCAAGGGCGACCGCAACACGAAGGTCGACGCGAACGATTCACTTACGGTCGGTTCCGATTGCCAAATCAAGGCTGGCATGAAGTACGCCGTCGACGCCGGCATGGAAGTTCACGTCAAGGCCGGCATGAATATGGTGCTCGAAGCCGGCATGAGCTTGACGCTGAAAGTGGGCGGCAACTTCATCAATATCTCGCCGGCGGGCGTGGCGATCAGCGGCACGATGGTGCTGATCAACAGTGGCGGAGCGGCGGGCAGCGGCGGCGGCAGCAACCCGACGGCACCGACTGACGCCGCGGAAGCCGCGCCGCCGGAGCCGAATATGGATGACTTCTCGGAGTCCGGTCAAAAGTCGTGTCCGTCGTAAAGCGGGGCTGAGGACTAGGGTTTGGGGTTGGCGAAAATACACGTCGACCTCAGAGGCCTGGTGCCCGCATCCTGAACCTCGAATCTCGATCGTCGATTCATGCGTACTTCGTTGGAAATCGTTGCTGGACCCGAGCGAGGGCGCACCGTGCGTTTGGCTAGCCGCGAGGTGCGGCAGTTTGGCCGGACGGATTGGGCGGATACGTCGTTTCCGCACGACGCGAAGATGTCGCAAGTACACTTCTCGTTGGAAACGGACGGGAAGATCTGTCGCATACGCGATCTCGATAGCAGCAACGGCACGCAGGTGAACGGCGAGTCGATGGTCGAACACGTGCTGGCCGACGGCGATCGTATCACGGCCGGAGAAACCACGTTTCTGGTTCAGATCGAAGGGGGCGCGGATGCCCAGGACGTTGCGGCGGCGAAAACGGTCGCCTCGGCGGCAGCGGCCAAAGCTCCGCCGCCGCGGAAGAAAGTTTCCGCAAAGTTTACGGTCGAAACGTGCAATAGCGGCGTGACGATGTATCGCGGACAGTTGAGCGACCTATCGGCCGGCCATTTGATCGACCTGTTGGCACGGCGGTTTCCGCTGTACCTGGTCGTGGATTTCAACAAGATGCCCGACGGCCGGCCGGAAGACATCGGCGAGCCGAAATACTTGTTCGACACGCTGCCGCCGGAAGCCGCGGCGACGGCTTCGCCGTGGGTGATCGCGGGTGCCGATTATCCCGAGTGGTTTTCGCTGGTGGAGAAGGGTTGGGGCGAGGACGCCGTGGTGGCTTTTTTCTCCCAGGGCGAGGCGGGCGACGTACTCGCTCACTTGCGCGGCCAAGCGGAGTCGGACGATCGCGTGATCGGCATCTGCTGGCCGAGCGTACTCGCGCCGTTGTTGTCGTTCTTCAAGAAGGAATACGTCGCCGACTTGCTCGACGGCATCGACGCGGTCGTGGCGGAATTCGCCGATTATCCCGACACGTGGCAGATTTTCGGCGGCGCGGATTTGCAGACCGCGCTGGAAGAACTTGGGCTACAAGTCGAAGAACCGCAAGCGGCGGAAGCGAATTCGAGCAACTCCGAGGAATAGACGCACGATAATTACGTTGATGAGATCGGCGCGCGGCAGGACGCGCGTCGGCAGATGTTTTTGACGCTCGTACTGGTTGATTCGCAATGCCACCTGCCGCACGTATTTCCGACATGCACACCTGCCCGATGGCCTCGCCAGCGACGCCACCGGTGCCGCACGTTGGCGGACCGATCGTCAAGGGCCAGCCGAATGTGATGGTCGGATTTATGCCGGCGGCGCGGGTGTCGGACACGTGCGTTTGCGTTGGTCCGCCGGATATGATCGCCAAGGGATCGCCGACGGTGATAATTGGCTATCTGATGGCAGCGCGAATCGGCGACAACACGGTTCACGGTGGCGTAATCGTGGCCGGCTGTCCGACCGTAATGATCGGTGAATCGGGCGGAGGAGGCGGTGGTGGAGGAGGCGGCGGTGGCGCGGGTGCCGGAGCAGCGGCTGGCGCGGCAGCGGGTGGGGCCGCGGCTGCGCCGGCGAACGGGCCTTATGCCTCGGCCGACGAAGCCGCGAAGGCCGCGCTCAACAACGCGAATCCAAAATCGATCAAGGACAATACCGAGTATTCCGGGCTGGTCTATCAGGGGACGGACGGCAAGTATTATTACACCGGTCCGGCCAAGGGGACCGACCAAGGCGCGAATCCGCTCAAGGACGCGCCCAATCCGCCGGGAACGAAGATCGTCGGCGATTATCACACGCACGGCGACTATTCGACGGTCGATCCGAAGACGGGCGCGGCCGTGCGGACGAAAGACCCGAAGAAGGATCAATTCAACAGCGACAACTTCTCGTCGCAAGACAAGAAGGACAACAAGAAACAAGGCTATCCCGGATACCTGGGGACGCCGAGCGGCACGTTCCGCAAATACGACCCGGCGACCGGCAAAGACACGGTGCTGTGACGGCAATCTGTTCCGGCTTAGCGGCGACCGATCGACATAACTGGATTGACGAACATGGCGCAGATCAAAACGCTCGATACCGTGCTGGGCGAAAACTACCTGGCGATTCAGGCGGCGCTCAACGTGCTCGACCGCTCGAAGGTCGACCTTGCGCGGTACGCAATCGCGGTCGTACAGGATGGCGAGGATGCGTACGTGCTGCTTCTCGACCGGGCAGACGCGGAAGCGGCGCGAGCGAATCTCGGCGTGAAGCGCGACGGCGACGTCGCACTGAAACCGGCCGTAGTCGAGGCGCTGCTGTTGAAACTCGACGAGATCGAAACGCTGGACAGGATTCGCGGGCAGAGTCTACCACCGATGGAAAAAGGCGCGGCGACGTTTCTCAAGCAATTCGACGCCGATCTGGCGGACTACAAGATCGAGCTGGTCGAGGACGACGAATCGCTCGTCGCGATCTTCGCGGACAAGGACCGCGAAGACGGCACGCGGGGACACAACGCCAAGCGGCCCGGCTACGAAGTCGAGATGAAGGCGAAGGATCTTGCGGTCGTGCGGTCGAATTTCCTGCGATAGTTTTTCGCCGCGAAATCACCGCAACCGCCGGACGCTCCGCTCCGATAATCCGGTGGCGAACGAGGTGTTCGCCGCGAGCATCGACGGCTCGCAAAACCGTCTATCGAGACATCACCGCGCGAGGTACATCGCCATGGCGCATCGCACTGGATTTGGAAAGCTCGAACGAACCGTTTTGAGCGTGAACCGATTGCCGCCGGACGTGCGGGTGGCGATCGTGCAGTTTAAGAATGCGCTGCGCGGCGGCGGGAACTTGCAAGTCTTTGGCAACCGCGACCCGAATGGTGGCGGCTCGATACTTCCAGCCACGGCGGCCGGGCAGGTCTATTACGAGTTTCAGGTTGGCCAGGCGAGGGCACCGACCGTCGAATTCCCGACGCTCAGTGGATCGCGTCGGCTCGTCGGATTGGTGGATGCGGGACGGAACTTGCTGAAACTGTACTTTTCCGACGAGCATTACGCGGCCGGATCGTGGCATCAGTTGCAGTATCCGTAATCTGCAATATCCGTTTACAGATCGCGAGCGGCGGCTCGTAGGCCATCGGCGAGTATTCGTGCGGCGGTGTCGTACGCGCCGCCATCGCTCCATGCCAATCGCGGCATCAGGACGTTGGGCGGAACGCCTTCGCATTGCTTGGGAATGGCGAGGCCGAAAGCCGGTTCGACTTGGGTCTCTTCTTTGGCGAGTGCGCCGCTGTGGATGGCGTCGAGAATCGCGCGGGTGTGGGCGAGGGTCATTCGTCGGCCCACGCCGTAGGGTCCGCCGGTCCAGCCGGTGTTGATGAGCCATGCCGTGGCGCTGTGCTTTTCGAGTCGCGCGGCGAGCAGTTCGGCGTATTTGCGCGGGTGCCAGACGAGGAACGGCGCGCCGAAACAGGCGGAGAAGGTGGCCTGCGGTTCCTTAACGCCCTGTTCCGTGCCGGCGACTTTGGCGGAATAGCCGGCGAGGAAGTGATCCATCAATTGGGTAGGCGAAAGCCGCGCGACGGGAGGTAGAACGCCGAATGCATCGCACGTGAGGAGGATCACGTTTCGCGGATGCCCGCCGACGCAGGGTATCTTGGCGTGGTCGATGAACTCGATCGGGTAACAGGCTCGGGTGTTCTCGGTGATCGATCCGTCGTCGTAGTTTACGGCGTGGGTACGCGGATCGACAACGACGTTTTCGAGAACGGAGCCGAAGCGAATGGCGGCGGCGTGGATTTGCGGTTCGGTGCTGGCCGATAGTTGGATGCACTTGGCGTAGCAGCCGCCTTCGATGTTGGACACGCCCTGGTCGCTCCAGCAGTGTTCGTCGTCGCCGATGAGCCGTCGCCGCGGATCGGCGGAGAGCGTGGTCTTGCCAGTTCCGGAGAGGCCGAAGAAGAGCGAGACGTCGCCGTCCGGGCCTTCGTTGGCGGAACAGTGCATCGAGAGCACGCCGCGTTTGGGCATCAGATAATTCATCAGCGTGAAGACGCCCTTCTTCATTTCGCCGGCGTATTGCGTGCCGAGGATGACCATTTCGCCGCGCTCGAAGCTCATCGCGACGCAGGTCTTCGAGGAGACGCCGGCGATCAGCGGATCGGCGCTTTGCTGGCCGGCGTTGTAGATGACGAATTCGGGCTCGCCGAAGTCGGCAAGTTCCTCGGCGGTGGGACGGATGAGCATGTTACGCATGAACAGGGCGTGATACGGTCGGGCGCAGATCACACGGACTTTCATGCGGCGCTCGGTATCCCAGCCGGCGTAGCCGTCGACGGTGTAGAGCCGCTGGCGCGAATTGAGAAAGTCGACGGCGCGTTGGCGGAGCGCGACGAAGGCATCTTCATCGAGGGGAATGTTGACTTCGCCCCACCAGACGTCTTGCTCGCTTTCGGTGTGGCGGACGACACGTTTGTCGCGAGGACTGCGGCCCGTCTTCGCGCCGGACATGACGGCGACGGCACCGTCGGAGGTGATTGAGGCGTTGTCGAATCGGATGGCGTCCTCGTAGAGCCGGGCTGCGGTCATGTTGCCGAGGATCGTCAGAGATTGGAGAGCGTCAGTCGATTCGGCGACGGGTGCGGTCATGGTCGTTGACGTCGGTTCGAGAATGCGGCGCGGCGAACCGCACGACGAGTAGAAGCGGCCGGTGCGTTGGCCGCGGGGCTTCACAGCCACCGCGGTAGTCTACCGCGGTGGCGGCCGAGGCCGAAGGCGAGAATTGCCGGAGTCAGGTCGATTCGCGCTGGCCGAGCTCGAAACTCCATTGCTCGGGCGGGACGATCGTCCAGGTCTTGCGTAGACGGCCGCCGGTGGCGACGCGGCGCGGTTCGAGCGTTGCGCGGTCGAGCACGACGAGCAGCCGCTTGAAGAGCCGTGTGCCGACGAGGACGTAGCACCGTGACGTCTCGGCGATGCGCCATTTTCGCCAGCCGTCGAGGGCCGGGTATTCGCCGAGAACGCGGGCGATTCGCGGGTCGGAAGGGAGGGCGACGGCAAGCGAACGGCAGGCCTGGCACTGGCCGTCGGCAACGGCGGCAGGACTGATCTGTTCGCCGCACGTGCCGCAGGTGGCCAACAGCCGCCGCAACACCGGACGCTCCGTAATTGGACACGCTTCCACTAACTCCGCCAGCGCCAACACCCCACTCGTCGAGCATGCGACTAGTTCGCGGCGGAGGGTGCGTCGGTTCGTTTCTTTACAGACGGCGATTTCCTCTAGCGCGGCGATGCGACCGTCGTCGGTGATGCCGATGGCGTGCGACTGGACGTCGGTTTCGGGGCAAACGAACGGCGGCGGTTCGAGCGTTGCCGCCCAGTCGGAGAAACGAATCTCGGTACACGTGGTGGGGAATTCGATACGAATTCGTCCTGCGGCCCACTTGCACCAGAGCAGCGCGGCACCGACGATTTCGAGCGGTCCGTGCGCAGCCGTGGCACCCTGTTCGGCGAGATTGGTTAGTTCGGCCACCGCGGAAGCTCGCAAATCCGGGGGACGACCGGTCATCGGTGCGATGTCGTCGAGGCCCAGCGGCGCGGCGACATGGGCGTCGACGCGGCGACCGTCGGCGTCAATGGTCCATTCGACGAACCGCTGCGGCCGCGAACCGGCGGGGGAACGAGCGTAAATTCGGAAGAACGCGCGATCCTCGAGCGAGCAGCCCGAAAGCCGGATGCGTCCGTCTTCGATGCGATACGCCGGCAATAGGCGCTCGGCGATTTCGCCGGCGCTGGCGGGTTGGCGGGCGGGAACGCCGTTGATCGCCGTGCCGAGCGAATGCAGCCTTTCGGCGATCCATTCGGTTTGGGGCGAGCGTGGCGTGAGCGTTTGGGGCGAAGGCGGCGCGTCGACTGCGTCGGCGTCGTTCGTATCCGTATCGAGGGCTACGGCGAGCGACGACGGCGTTGGTGAGCGGAGCCACTCGGGACGCTGGTCGCCGGCACGTGACCGCCGCACGTCGACATTTTGAGGCGACGGAAGGAGGGCTTCGAGCCGGCCGTTGATGCGGCGCACGTCCGCGCCGAGCGCGCGGAGTCCCCAGGCGGCGAAACGACGAAAGGCTTCGCGATCCTCGTCGGAAGAGGCGGGGACGGTCGGGTTGGCGTCAACGGAGGCGGTCAAAATGTTTTCTCGAAAGGACATCGGAATCTCGTCGCGCGATTCTGGGGCGACGAGGCAAGAACGACCCGCCACGATAACGCGAGGCAGGCATTTACAAGTGTACCGCCCTGGGAAGGGCGAAAACAACCGGGGGTCGGCGGATTGCGGCGATTAGATCGGTCGAAATGGCAATCTGTGGCGGTTTTCTGGAAGAACCGGGGGCAATTCGCTTTGCGCGGGGACGGGATGATTCATCGTCAGTGAAAACGGGCGCGGAAAAGTACGTCGAGCGCAGGCGCGACGAAGCGAGGTGGGGGGGCCGGCTCGCGTAAGACGTTCCGAGCGGATGATGAGCCGCTGTCAGGCCGGCGCGGATTTAGTTTCTTGCAGCATGCTGCGTTGGCCGGCCGCTTGCCCTGACCTACCGCTCAACCGTGCGGCTACTCGTCGTCGGTCAGTAGTGGGCGGGCCATCGATGGTTTGCGTTTGCTGCGCGCGGATGCGGCGTGTTTCGGTCGCGGTTGCCCTGTTGCGGACGTCGGCGTTTGCGGAACGCTATTCAGCGGATCGGCCGAGCCTACTAACGGGTCGCCGGGCTGAACTTCCGCGAGCCGCTTGCTGATGCGCTCGACGTAATCTTCCGAAAGCTCTGTGCCCAGAAAGTTGCGGCCGAGCTTCTTGGCGACGCACAGCGTCGAGCCGCTGCCCGTGAAGGGATCGAAGACCAAGTCGCCGTCGTTGGACGACGCGCGAACGATGCGGCCGAGGAGTTGTTCGGGCATTTGGCAGCCGTGGAATCCGGCGCGTTCTTTGAACGTGCCGGCGACGCGGGGGAAGTACCAGGTGTCGCTATCGGCGGCAAAGCCTTCGGGCAGGTCTTGCGGGCGGAGGATCCAAGTGTCGTCGGGGAGGCGGCCCTTGGGATTCGCCCGCACGTCGGCGTAGACGAGTTGGCGAGCGGAGGGAACTCGCACGGCCGGATCGTCGGCGTTGAACGTGAATTTCTTCGGGTCTTTGACGAAGTGGAACAGGTGCGCGTGCGAGCGGGTGAACTTGTGCGTACAGTTGACGCCGAACGTGTAGTACCAGATCACCCAACTGCGGCACGAAAATCCGATCTCGCGGGTGGCGCATACTTTCAACTCAGCAGCGTACTCATCGCCGATGGCGAGCCAGAACGCGCCGTCGGGCCGCAACAGGCGGTGGACGGATTCCATCCAACGCTTCGACCAGGCGAGATAATCGGCGTCGGACTGACGGTCGTCGTAGACGTCGTACTTGTAGCCGATGTTGAAGGGCGGGTCGGCAAAGGCCAGATGGACCGACTCAGGAGCAATCTGGGCCATCAGTTCGATACAGTCGCCTTGGTGGACCTGTCCCGTTGCAAGCGGCATGCGGCGAGCCTCCGTGCGGGCTTGTTGAGTATCGAGCGGGGTTTGTAACCACAGTGGGCACGGAGGACACAGAGACGAGGGACACAGAGGGAATGCAATGCGACAGAAGCTTAGAAATACATTGTGATTGCGTCGTGTCCGTGCGTCGGCATCCGGCGACGATACAGCACTATTCAATTGCTCTGTGCTCTCTGCGTCCTCCGTGGTTGAGTAACGATCGCTTCGTCGACGGCGATCACTTCCAAGCGAACGCTTGCCCGGTTACGCGTTCGTAGGCTTCGATGTATTTCGCTCGGGTGTTGGTGACGACTTCTTCGGGAAGTTGGGGCGGCTGGCTGTCTTTGTCCCAATCGGTGGTTTCCAGCCAGTCGCGGACGAACTGCTTGTCGAACGACGGCGGCGAACGGCCGGGCGTGTATTGGTCGGCCGGCCAGAAGCGGGAGCTGTCGGGCGTGAGAACTTCGTCGATGAGGATCAGTTCGTCGTCGACGCGGCCCCACTCGAATTTGGTGTCGGCGATGATGATGCCGAGTTTGGCGGCGTAATCGGCCCCGCGCTGGTAGATGTCGATGCTGCGGCGGCGAAGCTCGTCGGAGGTCTGCTGGCCGACGATCTTGACCATCTCTTCAAACGAGATGTTGATGTCGTGGCCGCTTTCTTCCTTCGTGGCGGGCGTGAAGATCGGCTCGGGGAGCTTGTCGCTTTCGGTGAGGCCGGCGGGCAACTTGATGCCGCAGACCGATTGCGTCTTTTGGTATTCCTTCCAGCCGGAGCCGGAGAGGTAGCCGCGGACGACGCATTCGATGGGGACGACCTGCGTTTTGCGGACCAGCATGCTGCGGCCGACGAGCTGCGTCGTGTCGATTCCTTCGTCGAGGCCGAAGTCGTCGACTTCGGTGGAGAGCATGTGATTCGGGACTTTGAGATAGTCGAACCAGAACGCGGAGAGTTGCGTGAGGACGCGGCCTTTGTCGGGGATGCCGTTGGGGAGCACCCAATCGAAGGCGCTGATGCGGTCGGTGCTGACGAGGAGGAGCTGCTCGCCAAGGTCGTAGACGTCGCGGACCTTGCCGCGGCGGACGGGGAGCTTGGAGAGGGACGTTTGCAGGACGACGCTCGACATGT
>JAJDEG010000323.1 GCA_029259895.1 Planctomycetota bacterium | reverse complement strand
CCCCACCACGATCGACGCGACGACAACGCACAACGCGATCGTCAGCTTGAGCGTCGTCGGAATCGCCGCAACGCGTTCTACTACGCTAGCGGCCACGCGGCGAATGCCTCGGCCCATCCACGGCACGACGCCAAACGCCTTCTTCACGCCGCGTCCCAGGCCGCGAAACGAGCCGCGCACCACCGCGGCCAATCCGCGCGGAACCGCCGTCAACCAGCCAGGCATACCGCGCCGCTTCCTCGCCATCGCGTCGGGCCCAACCACGTCGGGCACAGCCTCGCCGTCGCCGCTGTCGCCCCCGCCCTTCCCCCCGGTCGCCGCAATAAATGCTGGTTGCGCCGTGGTCTCCTCCGCCGCCTGCGCCGACTCGGTCGATTGCGAAGTCTGGCTCGGACTTTCCTGCCGTTCGATGTCGAACGCGGGAAAGTCCAGCACGTCGGAATCCGTGTCGTGCAGCCCCGGCGGTCCGAGCGGCGGTTCCGCCGGCGGCGTAATGCTCCGTACCGCCGCGGTCACCAGCGACGCCTCGCCCGTTGCATCGAGCCATCGTCCGAGCCGCGCGACCACGTCCGCCGCCGACGCCACGCGCCGCTCCGGTTCCTTTTCCATCATGTCGGCGATCGCGTCGACGAACCCATCGTCGAGCGACGTGTTGAAATGCCGCGGATGCAGTGGCGTGTCTTCGCAGTGCCGCCGCGCTTTCTCCTTCGTCGTGCCACCCGGATAAGGCACCTTCCCCGTGACCGCGTAATACAACGTGCATCCCAGCGCATAAATATCCTGCGACGCGCGAATCTCCCGCGGACTGCGAATCTGCTCCGGCGCAAGATAATCGGCCGTCCCCACGATCTTGCCCGCCCGCGGATCTTGCCACTCCTCCATCGACGAAAACCCGGCCAGCCCCAAGTCCGACACCTTGCACGTGCCGTCGGGCGTAACCAGCAAGTTCCCCGGCTTGATGTCGCGATGCACCAATCCTTGCGCGTGAGCGTAGTCCAGCGCTTCGGCCGCCTGAGCAATGATGCTCGCTGCCGCCTGCATGTCGAGCGGACCCTTCGTCCGCACGTACTGCCGCAGATCGACGCCCGGCACGTATTCCGTCACCAGATAGTGCACGTTCCGATCGAAGCCGGCGTAAGACACGCGAACCAGGTTCGGGTGGTCGAGCTGTGCTTGCGCGCGAATCTCGTGCTTGAATGCCGCGATCGTTTCGCTCGTCGACTTGTCGCGCGGCAGCACCTTGATCGCCTCGACGCGGCCCAGCAGCGTATGCACGGCCTTGAACACCTGGCCCATGCCCCCCTGGCCGATGCAGTCGATGATCTGATAATCGCCGAGCACGAACCGAGTCCGCCCGGCGATCAACTGATCGGCCTGCCAGCGGTTCAAGTGCCCCAACTCGACGAGCTTGTCGGCCAGTTCATCGTCGGTGAACGTCGCCGCCGTCGAACCGGAACCATCGGCCGCCGGATCGAACGCCAGCATCCGCGCCGCTTCGTCGACCTGATCCGCGGTGACCAGATCGCTGGCCAACGCCGAGGTACGAAACATCGATTCGTGCCACCGCTCCATAGGTCACCGCCCGACACGTTACCACTCGACACGCTACCGCCGCATGCGTCACAATTCGCCGCCCGAAACCGGACAACACTCTCAATCGTATCCGTAATTCTACGTTATTCCCGAGCGGCCATCGTCTGCGGAAATCGTCTGCGGGAATCGGCCCCCGCCCAAAACGAAGGCCTAGAGCAAATACGTCCAGCCATCCGTGCCATATTTCTCGCGAACCTGGCTCGCGACCTCCTCGCGCGGCCAATCATCCATCTCGCCCGCCGCCCCAAACGCCTCGATGACGGCTCGCCGAAGCTGCCCGACCGAAGCAGGCAGATTCGCCACGAACGCACCGTGCTCGCGACCTCCGCGATAATCAGGCTGCCGAGGCGGCGAGCGGAGCAATTGGCCGATCAGATCCAATGGAAAGTCATGCAGCAGCGTGCCGTGGTACAGCATCGCATCGCGGCGGCAGCGCATGCTATTGCCCGAAACTTTCCGCTCGATTCCAGCGACATCGCAAATCGCCAGATCGCTCGTCCCCCGCCGCGCGACGCCGGGCACAATTCGAGAAATCGCCGCCGCCAACCGTTCCAGCACGAACCGATGCGCCGCGTCGATTGCCCGCAGCTCGGGCCGCAGCCGATAGCTCAGCACCACGGCGTACATCAGACAGCCCGGCCCGGTGACGATCGTCGCCCCGCCGCTGGCTCGCCGCACGATGCTCGCGCCAACGCCCCGGCAAGCATCGAGATTCACTTCGTCGGCCGCGCGGCTCGAACGTCCCAGCACGACCATCGGCCGCCGCGGTTCCCACAGCCGCAGAACCTCGCACGCGCCATCGCCTTGCGTTTCGTCGCGCTCGTGGTGCTCATCGAGGTCGTCGAGCGCCAAGCGCGCATCCGTCGCTTCAACCAGCGCGTCGTCGAGCGCGACGTTCGCCGCCGGGTCGTCGAGCGTAACTTCGAGCAGCTTCATTTCGCGCGCACGGTCCGGCCGGTTTCACCCGCTTCGAGCGCGAGCAGCTTCCGCTTCATCGCCAAACCCTGCGGCGCAGAATAACCGCCCAATCCGCCCCTCGCAGCCAACACGCGATGGCACGGCACGACCAACGGATAACGGTTCGTCGCCATCACGCGCCCCACGGCCCGCGCCGCGCCGTCGCGACCGACTTTCGCCGCAAGCTTGCCATAAGAAACGGTTTCGCCGTATGGAATTGTTCGGCACGCTTGCACGACCGAGCGTTCGAACGGGGTCAAGTGACTCTCGTCGATCGCCACGTCGCGAAAATCCTCGAACTCGCCCGCGGCAAACGACTTGAACCGTTCGTGCAAATCGGCCAGCCAAGCATCGTCGCGGCCGTGCGATTCTCCGGCATGAAACGCCGACGTATCGACGGCACGCTGCGAATCGAGCGCCGTCATAGCGTTCGCTCGCCGCAAGTGCCCGAACGTCACGCCGAGCAATTTGCGCCCGACCGCCGCCAAGGCAATCCAACCGAGACCGCTGTCGAATACATCGATGGCTTTCGCCGGGCGGTCGTTGAACAGAATTCTCGGGGCGACGCTTCGATGCACGCTCCGATGAGTCGAGGCGAATACGACTGGCATGGCGCGGACTCCTTTATTCGATGGGTTCGCCGGACGTCAGGCCGTCAGCCTACCGCGCGAACCACCACCATGCCAGATGCGCGTCGCAAACCAGTTCGTTGCCCTCAGCGGGCCTATTCGCTCGCCGCCGCGGAAGTCGTAGCGTCCGCGACTCCGTCGCGGTACAGGGCCGGTTCGTCGATACCGTCGCCATTGAAATCGCCGGCCACGGGCTGATCGTCCACCCCGCCCAGCGAAAGCCGCCGGTCCGCGTCGTCGATGCGTCGGTCGCCGTTCGAGTCGAAGATCCAAGTCCCGCCGCGATACACGGCCAGATCGTCGATACCGTCCCCGTTCCAATCGCCGACGACCGGCTTGTCGCCCTCTTGGCCAAAGTCGGCGGCCATATCGTATTCGCTCCACTTGCCATCGCCGTCGACGTCGAGCCGCCACGAGCCATCGCGGAAGATACCGATCGACGTCACGCCGTCTCCATTCCAATCGCCGACAATCGGCGTGTCCGTGGCCACGCCGTAATGGAACACGTGGTCGATCAGGTCGGCCCGCAGCTTGCCCAGCGACGTGAGCTTCATCGACCGCGCCCCCAGCGACGCGTCTTGCGGCGATGGCGGAATGTTCTTCTGCTTGCCCTGCGTCTCGTTCATCAAGTCCGGCAGCCCCGGCTCTTCGGCAATCGCCCGCGGGTCACCGGCCCACGCCGGACCGAACACGCCGATGTCGTCCTTGCCGTCGCCGTCCCAATCGCCGACCACCGGCCGATCGTGCTCGTGGCCCAGCTTCGCCCACAGATCGTGCTCGTCCCACACGCCGTTGCCGTTGAGATCGATGAACCACTGGCCATCCTTGAACACCGCGATCTCACTGATGCCGTCGCCGTTGAAGTCGCCGACGACCGCCTTACCGTGGCGAACGCCAAACTGAAATCGACGATAGGCGTTCGGCGCAGCGTCGGGCACCGTCCACGTCGACTCGTCGAGCTTC
>JAJDEG010000322.1 GCA_029259895.1 Planctomycetota bacterium | reverse complement strand
TCGGAGTCGACGCTTTCGAGCAACAATAACGGGGCGATGCCGTCGGCGTCGCCGCTGTTGCCGTACGTTGCGTAGAACGCGTACTGACTCGAACGCCGCAGCGGCGAGGGACCGGTGATCGACCCGCCGACGCGCGAACCTGCTCCTTCGACGACCGAAATCGTTTCCACGTCGCTTGCGCCGGTGTGGTCGGTGACGCGGATTTCATAATCGCCGGCCGGCAGCGAGCCGTAGTCGAACGTGACCAGCGCCGTGTCGTCGCCCAGACGCGTCACGTGCTCGGCCGATCGAACAGCCACGCCACCGGAGAGCAACTCGACCGCCGTGCAGGCGGTGAAGTTCGATGCCACGACCGTCGTCGTCGCCGGTCCCGCGTTGCCGATGGCGTTTCCTTCCAGCGACGAAATTTGGAACGGCAGCACGGTAACGTCGAGGTCGAATATCTCGTGGCTGCCGAGGATCGTCTGAAACGGGTTATAGAAATTGTGCGGATGCGTATCGCGGACCTCGACTCGCAGGTAGTAGGTGCCCGCGCGGGTGCGGGGCACGATGAGGCTTTCCTCGGTATGGAAATGATTGAGCGTAGCCAGCAAGTCGTCCTGCCGCAGGTCGTAATCGAACGGCGTGGGCACGCGACCGAATGCAAGGTAGGCCGACACGGCCGACTGTCGCGCCACGGGCCGCAACACGCTCTGTCCGAGGTCGGGATCGAAAACGAATTCGTCGGGTATATCGATGTAGTTCGCGTCCAGCGACATCGTTTGCCCGTCGACCGCGTCGAAACGATAGTACAGCACGCGAATCTGCTGATTTCCGAGCGTCACGTCGACCGCCTGCGACCCCGCGCCGGCGTCGATGACGATCTCCGGCACGTCGACCGAGACGCGGTCGAGCGAGATGCTGAGGTTGTTTTCCTCGTTCGATTCCGGCACGTGGTTGAAGATATCGGTGCGCAGTACGAGGAAATATTCGCCGGGCAAGATCGCCGGCAATCGCGCCGAGTAATCGAAGGTCTCGCTGCCGTGGGCCGGCACGGGCACGTCGGGAGTGGGGAATCGACGCGGATTGTGGGCGCGGGCCGTCAGGCGAACATCGTCCGGGCTGTACTGCGTGTCCGTGGACAGATACAAGCGATCGATCCAATAGCCGCTGGCGGCCGTGTCGCCGTCGTTGTGAAGCGTAATTGTCATACTGATCGTCGCGCCGAGCGATGCCGTCGGCGGCACGGTCACTTCGCCGGCCACCAGATCGACCGGCGGCGCGAGCGACACGAACACGGGATCGATGTCGTAACCGCTGTTGTTGCCTTCCGCGCCCAACTCGACGATGTGCCCGCCGCGGTCGACCTGTACGAACACGTAGAACGGCCCGGTCAAACCGGCCGGAATGCGCAACACGGCGCCGCGCTGGTATTCTTCGTAGGTATCGCTGCCGTCGACGACTTCAACGAGGCTGGCGACGCCGGTCGACGCCTGGCCCAGGAACGTATCGGTTGCCGGGTCGAACACTTGATCGCGCGAGAGGTATACGTTGTCCGTCCACACGCCGCGACCCGCTTCGATCGGCCGCGTTCCCTCGACGTTGAGCGGATCGCCGACGTTTCTCACGGTCCACGAGAACGTGGCGAACTGGCCGCTGGTGGCTTCGTCTGGCGCGTCGATGGCGGCGATGACGAAATCGTAGTTCGTGCGCAGCGCGTCGATATCGACGACGCCGGCCAGTGCGACGTTATTCGCTTCGGCCGCCCCTTCGTCGACGTTGCGGTTCTGATAGTCGGCCGCCAGGAAGATATGCTGCTGGCCCGTAACGCCATAGGGGACGTCGATCAGCCGGTTTACGGAATAGCTTTGTGAGGGAATCAGCCGGCTGCTGCGATACTCTTGTCGCAGCAACACGTCGTCGGCATCACCATAAACGTCGTTCGTCGAGGCGACGACGGCGTCGTACCAATACGACGTGTTCGTCACGTTGTCGCCGACGTTCGCCACGCTCCACTCGACGCGGAGCCGGCCGTTCTCGCTCGCCACGCTCGTGGGCGTCATCTCCAGGTCGGGCGTCCGCCGCGTGACGGCGAGCGGCGAGAAATTCGTATTGTTGTTGGACTCGCCGGCAAACTCCGAGACCAGTCCTTCGAAAGCCACGAACGAATCGTCCGTGAAGACGTACAGGAACACGTCGCCGCTGACGTCGAACGGAATGGTCAACGTGCGCGAGACCGTGTAGTCGCCGCCCGGGTCGAGTTTGCCGACGTGAGTAACGGCGTCGATAACGCGGTCACCGCCGGGAACGTCGTCCGTGGAAAGGTACACGCGGTCGTACCACGAACTGCCGATCGTGTCGCCCGTCCCTTGATTCGTGACCGTCCAGGAGACATTCACGGCTTCGCCGGCGAATACGGCCGCGTCATTGGTCAGCGTCGAAACGACGAGGTCCGGCGGAAACGTGCCAATGGAAATCGGCGACGACGAGGCGACGATGTTGTTGGCGTTGTCGAGCTCGAACACCTGGTTGAGCCGGTCGCTATGCACGAGCAGGAAGTAGTCGCCAGAGAGACCGTTGGGCAGCGAGAACGAGGTCTCTCGAGCATACGAACCGTCGACGGCCAAGCCCGCACCGTAGATGTAGAGATCGCGGAGGAAGATATCGCCGCCGTCGAGCGTTTCGTCGAGCGACAGGTAGAGCGCGTCGCGCCACGGTCCGTTGGGCACGTCGGTCGCGCCGCGATTGAACGCCGTGTAGTCGATCGTAATGCTTCGTCCTGCCTGTGCGTTGGCCGGCACGTTGATCGATTCGACGACCAGATCGGGCGGCGGCGTCAGCGCGATTTGAAGCGGCGACTCGTCGAACAAGAAGTTGTTCTGCTCGAACGCGAACTCGTTGATGCGGTTGGTCGCGTCGGTTTGCACGAGGATGAAATGCTCGCCCGAGATACCGATGGGCAGGGTGACGTTGACGGTCGACGTGTACTCGACGTCGTTGTCCGGCGGTCCGCCGAGGCTGGTCGATCTGCTTCGCCCGAACGAGCCGAGCAGCGTATCCGCTGTGTCGAAGGTCAAATCGGTGGATAGGTATACGCGGTCGACCCAAGAACCTGCTCCGGCAATGCCTGGCCCGACGTTTTCGACAGAGTACGTGACGCTGATCGGTTGCCCGGAAAGTCCCAGCGGCGGCGCGGCGACGTTGGTCACGATCATGTCGGGCGGCGGCGGAAGGTGGACGCTGATTCGCGGCCCGACGCCGACATTGTTATCCTCGGCGATGAATTCTTCGACGCGGTCCGGGGTTGTGGCGTCGGCCTTGACCAAGATGTAATAGTCGCCCGCAGGCACGCCGGACGCTTGTACGACCTTGCTGCTGCCATAGGCGTCGCCGACAGCCAGGTAGCTTTGATTGCCGATCAATCCAATGAGCCGGTCGGAACCATCGAGCACCGTATCCGCCGATAGGTAGACGTAATCCGTCCAGAACGAAGCGCTGGTGGCCGCGGAGCCGGAGTTGCGCACGACCCAGTTGACCGTGAACTGCTGCGTGCTGAGTTCCACGTCGGTGACGGTCGTGGTGACGTTTTCGGTGCGTAGATCGGGGAACAGCGATTGCGCGACGGTGATGAAATTCGCGCTGACGGTGGTGTTGTTGTCGTCCTGGGCATGCTCGAAGACGGTGTTCGTCGCATCGCCGACAACCACGGCGAAATGCTGGCCCGTCACGTTGAATGGCAAGAAGACGCTTTGCGTGCGAACAATCGACTGTCCCGGTGCGAGCGTGCCGGTGAACGGGAAGGAACCGTAGAATTGATCGTCGCCGGCCGCCGCGTCGGTCGACAGGAACACTTGATCGGTCCACGTCCCGGTGGCCGCCGCGCCGCCGTTGTTCGTCACGGTCCAAGTTATGTCAATGCTCTGATTCGAGAACGCCGTCGCCGGCAACTGAACGTTGGAAATCACCAAGTCCGGCAGCGGCGGCAGCACGAGATCGATGCTTGCCGTCGCCGTGTTGTTCGATTCGACCAGTTCGGCCTGCGTCTGCGTGGCGTCGGTCTCGACGAACAGATGGAACGTGCCGGGCGACAACGCGACCGACAGCGGCAAGGTCACGTCGACCGTGCGGGAGTAGGCTCCGTCCGAAGCGAGCGGGATAATGTCGTCGGCTGGAAAATCGCCGAGTTGCATGTCCTGCTGCGGACTGAACGTATCGTCGGTCGATAACCAAACGCGGTCGACCCAGCCTTCGACAGCCGGATCGCCGCCGATATTGCGGACGGTCCACGAGACCGACAACGTGCTGCCGAATTCGGCCTGCGACGCCGCCGGCGCGAACGTCTCGACCGTCAGATCCATCGATTGAATCGATACGGTGCCGGTGAAGTTGTCGGTAGGCTCGCCGCCGGTGCCGTTGCCATCCTGATCGAGCGCGTTGCCGGCGACGTCGGTCAGTTTGGCGGCGTCGAGGACGAACGTGTAGGTGCCGAGTTGCGACTGGTTGTTGAACTCGACGATCAGTTGATTTCCGACGGCGGTGACGTCGCGTATCGAGAACAAGATGTTTCCGGTGTCGGGCCGCTCAAAACTCTCGAATACGTTATCGTCGTATGGACCGGGCGCGATCGGTTCGTCGAACGTCAGCGTCAACGTGTTGAACGGTACGGCAGCCTGCACGGCCGGCGTTTGCCCGACGACGCGCGGACCGGTGCGATCGATCTCGAACGCACCGGAATAAAAAACGCTCGCCTGCCCCTGGACGTCGACGAATGCGCCGTCCGCGAGCGTATAGTTGTAAACGCCGGCTGCATTCGGCACGTCGATCGCGAAACGAACCGTTCGCCCATCGACGGCCGAAACGCCGAGCACGGAAGCACCGCCATCGATGACGAGGTCGCCGACGTCCAACGAATCCAGTCGGATCGCGTCGGAAAATGCGATATCCAGGAACGCCGGCGGACCGCTGAGCTTCGCCGCGTTGGCGGGATACGTGGCGGTCACCGCCGCCGCCGCGCTCGGAGCAATCGTCATGCCGCCGATCGACAGGCCGTAGTCGCCTTCGCCGCTCGAGCGCCCCACGACGACTCGATACGTGCCGGTCTCGCCGGCGGGCACTTGATGCACGATCAGCGCGTTACGCCCGTCGGTCGCGTTATTGTCGTCGCCGGCCACGAGGAAGCCGAGCGAATTGTACAAGGTGAGGCTCGGATCGAGAGTATTGTCGGTGCGCGTGCCGAAGCCCGGCGTGGTCGTCGAGAGGATTAACGTCTCTCCGCCGGCGACTTCAAAGCTGAACTCGTCCGTGCCGCCGCCTGCGGCATAGGCGACCATCCGCTCCCAGATCTGCTCGATCCGCGCATCGACGTCCAGGAAGAACGGATTGAGGCCATTCCACAATGTGCGGCCTATCCCAAGCGATCCTTCGACGATCAGCGGCTTCGGCCCGACCTGCGACACCAACCCGGTGGCGAGCGCAATCGCGCCGTCGTCGAGCGTCGCGTTGTCGGGATAGCGAATCCCGATGTCGACGTCGAAGGCCTCAATCCCGGCGAGAATCGGGTGAGCGCCCGCCTGCGGTTGCACCACGATCGTGTCCTCGAACGAATCGGTCGCGCTGGCGTCGACGGGAATGATCGCGTCGTAATCGTCGATGGCCGTGGAAAAGCTCGAAAGGGTCGAAGTCGTGCGGTCCGTGGCGATCAGCGAGCCGCCTCCTTCAACCCACGTCCGCAAGTTTGCGGCGAACGTTTCAAAATCGCCGTCGAAGTTCATCGTCGGCAACACGACGACGTCGAACGCACGTAGACTCTCGACGGAATTGATGGGCGTGACGTCGATGAACACGCCGACTTCAAAAACGAAGTTCGTACTGCGGCCAAGTACATCGGCCAAATCGAACTGACCGTCACTATCGCCGACGATCGCGACACGCACGACGCCGTCCGGCCCATTGCCGACGGTTTCCAGCTCGGCGAGATGGCCGGTCACGGCACCCGCTTGCGCCAAGCTCTGGGGCGACCCGGCGTCGTTCGGCTCGCGTTCGACGATCGAGCCGAGCGATACGACGAGGGCATAGTCGGCCGTGCCGTTTGCCGAAACGCGGGCATAGTAGTCGCCCGACTGCGCGGGCACGAAGTCGTCGATCACGATCTGCCCGGCGGTTTGAACGCCGGTCGCCACGACGCTGCCAGCGGCGTCGAGCAGCTCGACATCGAGCGAACCGCGGCCCAGCGCGACAGTGAGCGGCCACTCTTGCTCGAAATATGACGGACCGCCGACGAAATCGAGAACGCCATCGCCGTCGATGTCGGCTAGCGCCGCCACGGGCGCGTGATCGGAGAGATAAACGTTTCGCGTCGCTTCGATCGATCCGTCGCCGCGATTGACGAGCACAGTTGCCACGAAGAATTCGGGCGTGGAAAAGCCCCGGTCGTCGTTGCCGACGCTGAAGACGTCCAGATCGCCGTCGCCGTCCACGTCGCCCAAGGCAAGCGAGCGGCCGGGCAGCGCCGGCGTTTCTCCGCCCGCGCGAAGGAATGTGCCGTCGTCGCGCAAACTAAAAACGGTGACCGAGAATGGCGTAAAGCCTTCGCAAATGCTTGAAAACCCGTCGAATGTACAGCCGGCCACAACCAGTTCGGCATCGCCGTCGCCGTCGAGATCGCCGGCCGTCACGGTGGACACGATGTCGATGGCCTCGAGTGTCGTGCCCGGCGTAAACGTACCGTCGCCAGCGCCGAGCAGCACTTCCACCTGACCCTCGACGTCGTAGGCGTAGTATCCGCCGTAGCCGGTGTACGTCGCCGCGGCGACATCGAGATCGCCGTCCCCGTCGATATCTCCGACGGTAAGATCGACGATCTTGCCGACCGTGTTCGTCGTTTGTTCGGCGGCAAACGTGCCGTCTGCCTGGCGCAGTCGCGTGTAGAACGACTCTTGATCCACCTCGGCGGAGACGAGGTCGAGACCGTTTTGGCCATCGAGATCGGCGAGCGCGAGCTTGCGTCCGCCGATCGGACCGATACCCGTCGGCGCGCTGAGCGTGCCGCCGTCGCCCAACAACACGTGGGCGTTCCAGCCGCCGCCCTGCGTTGCCGCGACAACGTCGACATCGCCGTCGCCGTCGATGTCGCCGGCAACGACCGCGAACACTTCGTCGCCGGTGGAGATATCGATTGACTGACGCACCGACAACTGGCCCGTCGCGGAGGAATTGAACACGGTCAGTTTGCCGTC
>JAJDEG010000321.1 GCA_029259895.1 Planctomycetota bacterium | reverse complement strand
CCGGCGAGATTCTCGGCCGTCGGTTCCGGTAAGTGATCGAATTGCCCGTCGCTGGTCGCACCGAGCCAAATCGCTTCGCAGCCGAGCGCGTCGAGCAGCACTTGGCCGAGGACGCTGCCGGAACCGTGATTCGCGTCGACGAGCACTTTGAAGCGGCGGCGGCGAATTCGCTCGACGTCGACGATGGCGAGGACGAGGTCGCGATGCCGCGAGGTCGTGTCGGCGAGCGTCGTGGGGCGACCGATGGCGTCGTGCGCCGCCCAGGAAAAATCACCAGCACGGTATCTGGCGATGACTTTCTCGCCCGTCGCGGCGGAAATCACGCGGCCGTCGCCGCCGAAGAGCTTGAGTCCGTTGTACGGCGCGGGGTTGTGACTGGCGGATACTTGGATACCGCCGCCGGCGTGATGCTCGCGCACCAGCACGCCCACGGTCGGCGTGGCGGCGACGCCGGCATCGAGCACATCGCGGCCGGACGCCAACAACGCCGATCGGACGGCGTCGGCCAGCATCGCGCCGGTCGCGCGGCCGTCGCGGGCGAGCACGATCGGTCCGGTGGGCAAGTCGGCGACAAACGCGGCGGCGAAACGCATCGCCACTTCCGGCGTAAGGCTTTCGCCGACGATGCCGCGCAGGCCGGAGACGCTGATGATCGGTTCGGGACTTCGGGTCTTATCCAAGGATCGCCTCTAAAGTTCGTCGCTTCGATTCATGGGGGGCTACCGCCTCGCGGCGATGCGGCCGAATCGACCAGTATACCCACCATGCCGCTCTGCGCTGAGCGTTTTGCCGAGTCGTGTGCCGAGGGCTGTTTCGAGCCGTGATTCGAACCGATAGCACGGCCGCGCGCTCGGCGGTACACTGCCCGACATGGACAATGCCCGCATCGCCGACACGTTCGACCACATCGCCGACCTGCTGGAGTTCACCGCGGCGAACCCGTTCCGCGTGCGGGCGTATCGCAACGGTGCGCGAACGGTCCGCGACTTGGGTGAACCCGCGGCAGATATTCTCGCGGACGAGAACCGCAAGCTGACCGATATCGACGGCATCGGCAAGGATCTGGCCGGAAAAATCGCGGCGCTGGTGGCGGGCGATCGCGTTCCGCTGCTCGACGAGCTAACGGCGAAAGTGCCCGAGAGCGCGCTGGCCATGATGCGAATTCCCGGCGTGGGGCCGAAGAAAGCGGCGGCCCTGTTCAAGGAACTGGGCATCGCAACGCTCGACGAGTTGCGTGCCGCCTGCGAGGCGGGCCGCGTGCGCGGACTCAAGGGTTTCGGCGCGAAGACCGAGCAGACGATCCTCGCCGGACTTTCGCTGGCCGAACAAGCCGACGTGCGGATGTTGTGGGCCGAAGCCGACGTCGAGGCCCAGCGGGTGCTGGCTCACCTTCGTGGCTACCCTGGCGTGCGGGAACTCGAAATGGCCGGCAGCTATCGCCGCGGACGCGAGACGGTTGGCGATCTCGATGTGCTGGCCGTGGCCGACGACGTCGACGCTTTGATGGACCACTTCGGCAAGCTCGACGATCTCGACACGGTGATTGGTCGCGGCGACACGAAGATGTCGGTGCGGCTCGGTTCGGGCGTGCAGATCGATCTGCGTGTCGTGCCGGAAGAATCGTTCGGCGCGGCGCTGCAATACTTCACCGGATCGAAGGATCACAACGTCGCGGTGCGTTCGTTGGCCAAGAAGGAAGGCCTGAAGATCAACGAGTACGGCGTGTATCGCGGCGATGAGTACGTGGCCGGCCGCACCGAGAAGGATGTTTACGCGACGTTGGGCTTGCCGCTGTTTCCGCCGGAGATTCGCGAGGCGCGGCGGGAGTTCGATTGGGCCGCCGCCGGCGAACTGCCTAAGTTGATCGAGGCAGACGACATCGTCGGCGACTTGCACATGCATACGCACGCCACCGACGGGCGGGCGTCGATCGAAGAGATGGCCGCCGCGGCAAAGAAGCGTGGCCTGAGGTTCATCGCCATCACCGACCACTCGAAACGCGTCTCGATGGCCAACGGACTCGACGCCGCGAGAGCGCTGGCCCAATGGAAGGAAATCGATGAGATCAACGCCCGCGCCGACGATGGTTTTCTGATCCTCAAGGGCATCGAGTGCGACATTCTCGAAAAAGGGGGCATGGACTTGCCGGATGACGTGCTGGCCGAGGCCGATTGGGTGGTGGCCAGCGTTCATTACGGCCAAAATCAGCCGCGCGAGCAGATCACCGAGCGAATTCTCGGCGCGCTGGAAAACCCGCACGTTTCGGCGATCGCCCATCCGACAGGCCGGATTGTCAATCGCCGCAAGCCTTATGAGGTCGATCTGGAAGCAGTGTTCGCCGCTGCGAAAAAACACCACAAGTTCCTGGAACTCAACGCCAATCCGCATCGGCTCGATCTGGACGACGTCGCCTGCGCGGCGGCCAAGGATCGAGGCATTCCGATCGTCATCAACACCGACGCCCACAGCACGGAAGGGCTGGGGGTTTTGCGGAACGGCATTCTGCAAGCCCGCCGGGCGGGATTGACGAAGCAAGACGTGGCAAATGCGCGCGGTTGGACGCAGATGAAGAAGCTGCTTGGCAAGTGAGTAGAGGCGAAACGCATGGGAGAACGCATCGGCGAAATCGGACTACCGCGGACCGTCTGCAACGAACCGGCGACCGTCGCCTCGACGTTGGCCTTTACCGAAGGACCGGCTGTCGATGCCGACGGGTCGGTGTACTTTTCCGACATTCTCAACAACCGCATACTTCGTCGCGCGGCCGATGGCGAGTTGTCGGTTTTCCGCCAGCCGAGCCATCGCACCAACGGACAGGCCTTCGACCGACAGGGCCGGCTGCTGCATTGCGAAGGGGCCGAGTTCGGGCCGGGCGGCGGGCGGCGCGTCACGCGGACGGACTTAAAGACGGGAAAGTACGACGTTCTGACCGATCGGACCGAACTGGCCGACGGCCGCGTGGTTCGCTACAACTCGCCGAACGATATTTGCGTCGACGGTCGCGACCGCATCTATTTCACGGATCCGTGCTACGGCGACCGCTCGCAGATGGAGATGGAGATCGAGGGCGTCTATCGCATCGACCCCGATGGGCGGGTGAGGCGTATTCTCGAGCAGCCGATCATCGAGCGACCGAACGGCGTCGCGGTGACGCAAGATTCTCGCACGCTGTACGTCGTCGATAGTTGCCCCACGCCGGGCGGCAACCGCAAGATTTGGGCGTTCGATCTCGACGATGCCGGCGATCCGAGCGGACAACGGCTGGTCTACGACTTCGCGCCGGGCCGTGGCGGCGACGGCATGCGGCTCGATATGGAAGGCCGGCTGTACGTTGCGGCGGGCGTTTTTGCCGCCCGCGGTCCGCACGAAACGACCGACGTACGCCCAGGTGTCTACGTGCTGACGCCGGAGGGAGAATTGCTGGGCCGCATTGCGGTGTACGAAGACCTGATCACGAATTGCGCTTTCGGCGGACCCGACGGGCGGACGCTGTACATCACCGCCGGCAAGACACTTTACCAGGTCCGCGTCGGCACGCCGGGGCAGGTTGCGTTCCCGCCGTGGCGTGCGTCTTAGCCGGCCAAGCGGCGTTACATTCGCGGCGTACCGGTGTTACAGAGTTTCCGGTTCCGGCCAAGGCCCGGTAACGTCGCCGCGAATGCCGACGAGGCAAACTCGCTCGTATCCGCAATTTCCGCCCAACGTCGCTAGTCTTCTGGCCATGCCAGGACTATCCTGCCGTCAAAATTTGCCGGTGAGTCGGTCGGTAGGGCGTCTGCGAGAGGGGGATGGTATCGAGGCGTTTCGGCCAGTGAGCCGATTGAACCCTAGGAAAGAGAGTTGACACCAACAAGTTGCAGGATGTTAAAATAGAGAATGAGTCGGCGCGCCCGGTGGGGCATTTGTTGGTAAGTTGGCGTCGTCGAGTTCGTGCGGCCGTACTTTTGTCTTGGCGCTGTTCGCATAGCGCAAAGAATGATCGTGCGAAAAAAAACGGAGGTCCGTTGTTATGACGATTCGGCATTGGGAAATTGGGCGACGCTTCCGTTGGGCCGTGGTGGCATGCACGGCCGTCATTGGAATGTGCTTCGCCGAAAGCCTCGTTGCGGGCGACGCTCCGCGGGCGACCGAGCCCGATGTGCCGAAGGCCGAATCACCGGAGACGACGCCGCCGAGCGACGCCGCGCCACGGGCGACCGAACCGGACATGCCGAACTTGGTCGTCGACCACGGACCAGCGCCGCGAGCGAGCGAACCCGACCTGCCACCGCCAGCCCCGCGTGCACCCGAGCCGCCGGCCGTCTACGACGTGCTCGTAAAGGAAAACCCCGAGGGCGTGCGCGATTTGCGGCTGCTCCAAGCGCACATTCGCGAGTTGTCGAAACAGATCGTCCCTTGCACGGTTGGCATTGCCGTCGGTGCCGCGCAGGGAAGCGGCGTGCTGATTAGCGCCGATGGCTACGTCCTTACGGCTGGACACGTTTCCGGCGCGGCCAACCGCACGTGCATGCTGATACTTCACGACGGCCGCACCGTTCGCGGTCGCACGCTGGGCGCGAACAACGGCATCGATAGCGGATTGATCAAGATCACCGATCCGAATCCGGACGGCGGCGCATGGCCGCATGCCGAGATGGGCGTTTCCACGAAACTCGCCCGCGGACAATGGTGCCTGGCCACGGGACATCCCGGCGGCTATCAGCGCGGCCGCGAGCCGGTCGTGCGTCTCGGCCGAATTCTGTCGCCACGCGACAATGAAGTAATGACGGACTGCACGCTCGTCGGCGGCGACTCCGGCGGTCCGCTGTGGGATATGGAAGGCCGCGTAATCGGAATCAACAGCCGAATCGGCGGCTCGCTCACGCAAAATATCCATGTGCCCGTCGATACGTATCGAGAAACTTGGGATCGTCTGGCTAAGTCCGAGGTGTGGGGCGGGAGTCGCTTCGGCGGGCCGCTGCCCGGAGGGCCGTTCGTGGGCGTCGTCGGCGCGGAATCGGACGATTCGTGCAAGATCACGCAGGTCATTCCCGACTCGCCGGCCTTCAAGGCAGGCATCAAGGTCGGCGACATTATCAAGGCGTTCGATGGCGACGTGGTGAAGAACTTTAGCGACCTCGTCGAAATGATCGGCCGCCGCAAGGTGGGCGACAAGATCGCCGTGAAGATCGCCCGCGACGATAAGACGATCGAACTCGAGCTGGAAATCGGCAAGCGACCCGGCTAACCGCCGAACCGGGTGACGACGATACGCGACAACGAAAGACAACACCGGACATCCGACGTCCAAATCTGCATACACGTCGAGGACGCATTCATGTCGAAACGCATCTCCTTCGCGACGAAGCGAATTGCGACCGGGCGAATTGCGATCAGGCGAATTGTTGTCGCCGTCGCCGCACTGTTGGCCGTGGCCACGCTGTCGGTCGATGCCGGCGCCTGGCAGCTTACGCCGGAGCAGCGCGAGGAGTTGCGCAAGAAGGTCGAGGACCAACTCAAGGAAAAGCCGAAAACGCCGCTCTCCGGCGAACAGATGAAGAAGCTGATGGAACAGCTTCGCGAAAAGACCGACCCGCAGATTGGTTCGCGTCGCGAGACGTCGTCGCGGCGTTCCGGCGGTTCGACGGGGCCTTTCCGCAAGATGAACACGGCCGTGCTGGCCGCATTTCGCGATGTGGTCTCGCCCATTCGATCGTCGACGGTGACGGTGCTGGCCGACGGCAAGGATGCGTCGCTCGGCGCGATCGTCGGCGAGTCGGGTTGGATACTCACAAAGTCGAGTGAAATCAAAGGTAAGATCACCTGCCGCTTGTCCGATGGCCGCGAATTGGCGGCCCGCGTGATCGGCGTTCACGACGACACGGATCTGGCGATGCTGAAGATCGACGCCAAGGGGCTACCGGCCGTGGCGTGGGAAATGGAGAAGCCCCAGGTCGGCGATTGGGTCGCCACGTCGGGCGCGTCGGACGTACCGGCGTCGGTGGGCGTGGTCGGCGTGCTGCCGCGCGGTGTTGTTGCGCCGCGCGGGATTCTCGGCATCGGGCTGGAGCAGGGCGACGGCGGGGCGCTGGTGCGCGAAGTGATGCCCAACAGCGGCGCATCGAAGGCCGGCATGAAAGTCGGCGACACCGTGCTTTCGGTCAACGGCAAGATCGCCAAGACGCACGAAGAATTGATCGCCATCGTCGCCCGCTACGCGCCGGGCGATACGTTGACGCTCGTCGTCCGCCGCGACGGTAAGGAGATCACCGTTAAGGCAACGCTCGGCAGCCGGCCGACGGATGGGCGATCGAACTTGCAGAACATGATGGGCGGTCCGCTGAGCGGGCGGCGGTCGAACTTCGCGGAAATCATTCAGCACGACAGCGTGCTGCGCCCGAACCAATGCGGCGGGCCGCTGGTGAATCTCGACGGAAAAGTGGTGGGCATCAACATCGCCCGCGCTGGCCGCGTGGAGAGCTACGCGATCCCCGCGGCGGTCATCACGACACTGATTGCCGATCTGCAATCAGGCCGGCTGATGCCTCCGCCGCCGATCGCGGAGTACGAAAAGGAATTGGCCGAGGCGCTGGCCTCGCTGCGCAAGTCCGAAGCATCGGTGCGCGAAGCGAAAGAGAAGCTCGACAAGGTCGTCGACGATGCGCAGGAAGCGCTTAAGGACGTCGAGTCGGCTCGCAAGGCCACGCAAAAAGCGGTCGAAAACGCCCAGGCCGCGCTCGAAAAGGCTAAGGCCGACGCCGAAGCGGCGCGGAACGCCGCGGGCGAGTAACCGCGAGCGGGGCGTCGCCGCTGGCATCTACCGAAGTTGTCGACATGTCGGTCGGACGGATTTCAAATCCGCGCTACGCGATGTTTGCCGTTCCTGGTTTTCCCAGGTGGGTGACTCGCAAGTGCGTCTTAGCCTCCTCGATGGTCATCTCGTCGCAACCGCCACGCGCACCTGCTCCAGCGTTTGCGAGCGAAACCGGTCGGTCCAATTACTGCGCGCTAAGGACACGCCCCGTTGATTCGCCTGGGCCGGTGCTGTTCATTCAATAAAAGGCACTGCCGAATGACAGAAGGACGCCTGGAACGACAACCATGTCCTCTAATCGCCCCTATTCCAGCAAATCCCGATTAACTGCATCCTCGATCTGCGTGATCCGCAACGCGACCTCTGGGTCATCGTTTTGTCGGTGCGGCCCAAGCAACGGCAGGATCTCGGTGTCGAGTTCGATGAGTTGCCTTTGCGCCGCGATACGGTCCTTGAACTTTGCGGAACCGAGTTTCTCGATCAGCGGGTCAATGTCTGTGGCGGTGAGTCGGCGGGGTCTGGATTTCTTTTGATCATCGTGAATGGCACGAAGCTCTTTTTCGGACAAGGCTCGTTTCCACATCATGACGTCATCAATTTGCCCGTCAAACTTTCGCTTTCTTTCCAGCGCGAACGCGGCGTGTCCGATTCGCAAGGGAAGTGGGGAAGGCGTGTATGCCTGTTTGACTTCGGTTGTACCTTCCAGGCGACCGTTGACGAAAGCCCGAAGATGTGTTCCATCAAATGTTGCCGCCGCATGAACCCATTGATTCGCCGGCACAGGCGTTGTTCCGCCAACGCTAATCCAACCGCCAGCGCCGATCGTTACGTTTACGAAGTTCGGCGACTTGGTCGCGGCGGAGGATGGTGTCGGCGTCCCCCATCCGTCGGTGATGCATCGAAGCACGTATCCGCGAGATGCCCCACTAGTCCAATCGTGTTTGCAAACCACGGAACCGTGTGAGTTCATTCGTCGAAGTTTGACCCATGCCGCAACGGTGAACGCGGATGAATTGAAATCCTCATGGTCGGCCGTCTCGACGTAGCCGGATTGCTGTTTGTTCTTGCGAACAATCAGGGCCGTTGAGTTCGATAAGCCGCTGGTGAATGAGGCTTTGTTACTCTGACCAGAATGCTCCCGCCCGACGTGATTGGCAACCAATTCGCCTTCGCGAGTTTCAAACGTGTAGTGAAGCACAGGTCCCGATTGCGCCTGTCCTTCAATCTGCTCGTTTTCTCCCTCGGCTCCAACGCAGAGATTCGAGAGTGGCAGAAATGCGGCAACCAGCGTCAAAAGGAAAGTGTTCTTCAATGCAGATTCTCCACGTTATGGAATGGTTCAACGTAGGACCGCAGAGGCTTCCAACGATTCTAACCAATTACGGGTAGTAATACGCAAATTGTTTTTTTGTGATCGCACGACGGAATTTGTTGTATAACGTCACTTGATCAACCGGATGTTTGCAAACGTAGATCCAGCGCGAGTCCGAACATCCGGGCAATGAAGGGGATTCACCCAGGTTGCGTAGTTCACACGGCGGTAGCCCAGGACTTTCGGACGGCGGCGGGGTTGTGCTTTACGCCTCGTGTGCCGACCAGTCGCTCCGCTTCGATCCATTTCGCGAAGGGTCGCCGTTGCGTTCTCATTCGCCCGCGCGGATTCTGGCGAGGCGTGCCTTTAGTCGCTTGGCGATGTCCGGGTGATCGGCGACGAGATTTTTCGTTTGGCCTAGATCGGTTTCGAGATCGAACAGCGCCGTGCGGCGCTCGTTCGGCGTGTACCCATTGGGCTCGTTGAACCAGGCCGGCGACTTGGATATTTCGCCCGATGGCGCGTCGATGTATAGCCAGTGGCCTTGGCGCATCGCGTAGTGATTCTTGTTCGTGTTGTGGACCAATTCCGTTCGCGCGGACTTCGCTTTCTCATCGCGAAGTAGCGGCAGTTGGTCGCGGCTGTCGGCGGCCGTGCCTTTGGGAACCTCAAAGCCGACGGCGGTGGCGAGGGTCGCGAAGAGATCGATTTGACTGACGAGCTCGTCGCTCACTCGCCCTGCTTTCACTACGCCGGGCCAGCGGACGAGCAGCGGCACGCGGTGGCCGCCTTCCCAGATGTCGCGCTTCAGTCCGCGGAGCGGTCCCATGCTGCGATGGTCGGAGTTCTTCACGCGTGCGTATGCGTAATGCTCGGGGCCGTTGTCGGAGGTGAAGATGACGATCGTGTTGTCGCGAAAGCCGTTGGCGTCGAGCGCTTGCAGTACTTGCCCCACGGTGTCGTCCGTCTGCGCGACGAAATCGCCGTATCCGCCGGCCTGCGATTTGTCGCGAAACTCCTTCGTCGGCACGATCGGCGCGTGCGGCGACGTGAACGGGAAGTACAAGAAGAACGGCCCTTCGCGTCCCTTCTGCTGGCCGATCCATGCGACGGCCTTTTCGGTAAGCTTGGGCATCACGGCGTCGAGCCGCCAATCGGCCGCCATCGGACCGGGCCGGCATTCCGGGTTGCCTTCGGCCGGGGTGGGCGCGACCTTGAGCAATTCGGTCGGCGGATCGACGACGCGGTCGTTTTCGATCCACGCATACGGCGGAAAATTCGGTACGTCGTCGCCGAAGTAATACTCGAAACCGCGGTCGAGTGGCCCGCCGGTGACGCGCCGCGTCCAATCGAACGCATCGACCGCGTAGCCAGTCTTCCGATCGCTTTTCGCCCCGTCGCGCTTGATGGCATTCCAGTTCCAGCCGAGGTGCCACTTGCCGATGCAGGCGGTGCGGTAGCCTTGTTTGCCGAACATCTCGGCGAGCGTCAATTCGTCGTCGAACACCGGCGGACCGAAACTGTTGACGATGCCGTGAAATTTTCGCCAGTGATATCGGCCCGTCAGCAAGGCGTATCGGCTGGGCGTGCAGATGCCGGACGAACTGTGAGCATCGGTGAATCGAACGCCTTCGCTCGCCAAACGGTCCATGTGCGGCGTGGGAATCTTCGACGCCGGATTTTGTGCCGACAGATCGCCGTAGCCCAGATCGTCGGCATACAAGATGACGACGTTTGGTGCCAGATCGTTCTCGGCGGAGTATGTCGGTCGCAGCGCGACGCATTGTAGGGTTGCGAATATGAAGCTGGCGACGATGGCCGTGCGATCCAAAAGTTTAGCAAACATGGCGTGACGAAACTCGGCGGCTTGGTGTCGGATCGGTATCGACGAGGCGAGACGGTTCGCGGGCACTACGAAGCCAGTATCGATGCCGCGACGTGCACGGTCAACTTGACGCCGTGCCGTCGCGCGATCATTGCCGATCGTCCGGCATTGCGCTAGCCGTCGATCGGTTCGCCGTCGGCATGTGTGGGACGATCCAACCGCATCTGTGCGAGGTCGATTTGCGGGTCTTCGCCGCGGATCAGGCGAGCGAGCACGACCGCCGTGGCGGGCGAGAGTTGCAGGCCGCTGCGAAAGTGGCCGGCGGCGCAGAAGGCGTTCGTCACGCCGGGCATGCGGCCGATAAGCGGAAGACCGTCGGACGTAGCGGGACGCAAACCGGCCCAGGTGCGCTCGACCGTGGCATTGGCGAGGCTGGGGGCGAGCGACGTGGCCAGCTCGATCAGGCCCTGCACGCCGGCGGCGGTGTTGCGGGGGTCGAAGCCGACGTCCTCTTCGGTCGAACCGGCGAGCAGGCGACCGTCGTCGCGAGGCACGAGGTAGCGAAGACCGTCGTTGACGACGTGACGGAGAATCGGCGCGGGCGTGCGGAACAGGACGATCTGGCCGCGGATGGGTTTGACGGCGACGCGAATGCCGAACGGGCGAAGCAAGCCGCCGGTCCATGCGCCGGAGGCGACGCAATAGGTTTCCGCGGAAAGCGTGCCGACGTTGGTGATGACGCCTGTAACTTTGCCGGTAACACGGTCGCCGCGCGTTTCGAGCGCCGTGCACTCGACGCCGGCGCGAACGTCCACGCCGAAGCGTTGGCAGGCGGCGAGTAGCGCGTGGAGGTGACGCGGGTTGCGAAGTTGGGCTTCGTCGCCAAGGCGATATGCGGCGAGAATTGGCGCGGCGTCGGCGGATTCGGCCGTGCGGAGCGCCGGTTCGTAGCGGGCAAGCGATGCGGCATCCAGTTGTTCGCAGGCGATCTTGCGTTTTCGCCACGCCGCTGCCTGCTGGGCTAGCACATCGGCTTCGGCGCGTGATCGGGCGAGGTAAATGCCGCCACAACAGCGGTAGCCGTTGTCGATGCCCGTCGCTTCGCGGAGGTCCGCAGCCCAACGGGGATGCATTTCGCAGCTTAACGCCGCGAGTTGTTCGTAACCGTTCTGGGCCGCGCTGGCGTTGGCCGGCGGCAAGATGCCGGCCCCGGCCCAGGACGCTTCGCGGGCTGGCGGGCCGCGGTCGATGACGGTTACGCTTTGGCCGCCGCGGGCTAGCTCGTAAGCCAGCGAGAGGCCGATCACGCCGCCGCCGATGATGAGGCAATCATTCATGATAGCGAGCGGCGGACGGGCGTTACTTGCCGACGAAGAAACGCATCATCCGCCAACCTTCGTCGAACGCCAGCGTGGAACGCGCCGACGT
>JAJDEG010000033.1 GCA_029259895.1 Planctomycetota bacterium | reverse complement strand
ACGCATTACGAGATTCGCTCCGACAAGGTCGGCAAGCCGCTGCGGATCGTCGTGTTGGCGGATATTCAGACCGACGACGTGGGCGAATACGAGCGCGACGTGCTGCGGCGGGCCGTCGAGGCTGATCCGGATTTGATTTTGTTTCCGGGCGATTACGTGCAAATCCGGACGGCTGCCGCCTGGGACGAACAGCGCGACAAGCTTCGCGGGATGCTGCGGGAAGCGAAGTTCGATGCTCCGCTGGGAGCGTTCGCCGTGGCGGGTAATATCGACCATCGCGATTGGCAGCAGATCTTCGTCGAGACGGGCGTCGTCGCGACGGCGGAGACGCGCACGTTCGAGCTTGCCGATGGCGCGATCCGGCTTACTTGTTTGTCGGAGCGCGCGTCGGGGGACGTGGACGGCGCGGACGGAGTTGAGGCGGCGGACGGCGGACTGTGGATTTGCGTTGGGCATCGGCCCGACTTTGCGTTGGGTTCGCCGCGTGCCGATCTACTGGTCGCAGGGCACACGCATGGCGGGCAGGTGCAACTGCCGCTGGTCGGGCCGCTTATCACGCTCTCGCGCGTGCGTCGATCGTGGGCTGCGGGCTTGAACGAAATCGCGTCGGGGCAGCATCTGTTCGTTTCGCGGGGCATCGGTATGGAGCGGTCGGGTGCTCCGCGGCTGCGGTTTCTCTGTCGGCCCGAGTTGGCGATTATCGATGTGCTGCCAGAAAACGTGCCGGAGAACGTGCCGGAGAACGTGCCAGCGACAGGCGACGGCGAGTAGATGCGACGCTGACATCGTTGAATGGTCGCGTTTGCTTGGGCGGTAGGTTAGGATAGACGCGGCCGACGATGAATCGTGCGATTTCTGCCTTTACTGCTGCGAGGATGTCAATGTTCCGATCGGGTTCTTCGCGACGAACGCGCATCCTGGGCGCGCTGTTGGCGGTCGCCGCGCTTTGCATAAGTAGCTTCGTCGCCGGCGATGTGTTTGCGGCCGAGCGGCCGAATATTCTTTGGATCACTAGCGAAGACCACGGCCCGCAGATGGGCTGTTACGGCGACTCGTTTGCGACGACGCCGAACGTCGACCGGTTGGCTGGCAAGGGCCTGCTTTACACGCGGTGTTGGTCGAACGCGCCGGTTTGTGCTCCGGCCCGCACGACGTTGATTTCGGGCATGTATGCGCCGTCGATGGGGGGCGAACACATGCGAAGCATGGTGCCGATGCCGAAGGGAACGAAGATGTTTCCGCAGATTCTGCGGGAGGCCGGCTACTACGCGACGAACAGAGCGAAGGAAGATTACAACCTGGCGAAGAATGGCAAGGTGTGGGACGAATCATCGGGCAAAGCCCATTATCGCAATCGGGAAGAAGGACAGCCGTTCTTTGCCGTTTTCAACTCCGGCAAGAGCCACGAGAGTCAGCTTCGACGGCGGCCGCACAAGCAGGTTCACGATCCGGCGAAGGTTCGCGTGCCGGCCTATCATCCGGATACGAAGGAAGTTCGGCAGGACTGGGCGCAGTATTACGACACCGTCACGGCGGCGGACGCGGACGCGGGGAAGTTGCTCGAACAGCTCGACGCGGACGGCTTGGCCGATGAGACGATCGTGTTCTACTTTGGCGATCATGGCAGCGGGATGCCGCGGAGCAAGCGTTGGCCGTTCAATAGCGGCTTGCACGTTCCGCTGGTGGTGTACGTGCCGGAGAAGTTTAAGGGCCTCGCGGCGGACGACTACAAGGCGGGGGGCAAGACGGATCGGTTGGTGAGTTTCGTCGATTTCGCGCCGACGGTGCTTAGTTTGGCGGGGATCGAGCCGCCTGATTGGATGCAGGGGCATGCGTTTCTTGGGAAGCACATCGCGCCGCCGCAGCCGTTCCTGTTTGGCTTTCGCGGTCGGATGGACGAGCGGATCGACATGGTCCGCAGCGCCACGGACGGGCGGTTCGTGTACATCCGCAATTACATGCCGCACAAGATTTATGGGCAGCATGTGCAGTACATGTTTCAGACGCCGACGACGCAGGTCTGGAAGCGGCTGCACGATGCCGGAGAGTTGAACGCGGCGCAGGGCGCGTTTTGGAATACAAAGCCGCCGGAGGAGCTTTACGACTTGCAGAGCGATCCGGACGAAGTGCGCAATCTGGCTGCCGATCCGAACCACCGCGAGGCTTTGCTTAAACTTCGCAAGGCCCAGCGCGATCTGGCCGCTCGCATTCTCGACGTCGGTTTTCTTCCGGAAGGCGAAGTGTTCACGCGGTCCGCCGGCGGTTCGCCATACGACATGGCCCGCAGCGCATCTTCCGAAGAGAATACCGTAGATGAAAAATCGCTCTCGCGCATCGTTGAAGTGGCTGAACTGGCTTCGATGCTGGATGCCGATGCGTTGCCTACGCTCAGGAAGCATCTTGCCGACGGGAATAGCGTCGTGCGCTATTGGGCCGCGATGGGTTTGTTGATGCGCGGAGAAGCGGCGTTGGCGTCGACGGGCGTCGAGCTGGAGTCCGCGCTGGCCGACGAATCGCCGCACGTTCGCATCGCGGCAGCCGAGGCGCTGGGACGCTACGGCGACGATTCCCAGCGTAAAGCGGCGCTGGCCGCGCTAGTCGAACTTGCTTCGCTCGACGAGAACGACGTGTTCGTGTCGATGTCGGCGCTGAATGCGATCGATGCCGTTGGTTCGCGGGCAGCGGGGGTTGCCGACGAGATCGCGCGAATGCCGACGCGCGGGAAGTTTCCGAACAATCGATATAGCTCTTACGTGCCGCGACTGCTCAAAGACATCCTTCCGATGGACGAAAAGTGATTCAAATCGATCGCGATATTGCCGTAAACTGGGCGGAGAGTAACGATCTCCAATTACGCACCGGATACTCGAGGAAATTTACGATGGCTTACCAACTCCGAATTCGTATTGCCGTTTTGCTGGCGGCGTTATGCTCGTTCGTGGCGATCGCTGCGCCGATTCGCGCTGCCGACGCCAAGCGGCCGAACATCGTGTTCATCTTTTCGGACGACCATGCTTATCAGGCGATTGGCGCTTACGGCTCGAAGATTATCGACACGCCGAATCTCGACCGGCTGGGTAACGAAGGGATTCGGTTCGATCGCTGTTTGGTGACGAATTCGATCTGCGGCCCGGCGCGGGCGGTGATTCTGACCGGCAAGTATTCGCACTTGAACGGCTTTTACAACAACAGCAATGGCCGCTTCGATGGCTCGCAGACGACGTTTCCGAAGCTGCTGCAGAAGGTCGGGTATCAGACGGCGGTCATCGGCAAATGGCATCTGGTGACCGATCCGACTGGGTTCGACCATTGGGACATCCTGCCGGGACAGGGACAGTACTACAATCCGCCGATGATCCGCATGGGCAAGCGTGTGGTGCGTCCGGGTTATACGACGGACATCATCACCGATCTGTCGCTGGACTGGCTGAAGCAGCGCGACCCGGACAAGCCGTTCATGCTGATGTGTCAGCACAAGGCACCGCACCGCGAATGGTCGCCGAATCTCAAATACTTGGGGCACGACGACGACCGCGAGTATCCGGAGCCGCCGACGCTGTTCGACGACTACGAAGGGCGAGGCAAGGCGGCGAAGTCGCAGGCGATGACGCTAGCCGAGCATTTCTCTCCGCTCGACGTGAAGTTGCGGACGCCGGGTAGCCTTTCGCCCGAACAGCGGAAGGTTTGGGACGCGTACTACGAACCGCGAAACGCGAAGTTTCGCGAGGCGAAGTTGGAAGGCAAGGCATTGACGCGGTGGCGATTCAATCGTTACATGCACGACTATTTGGGCTGCATTAAATCGGTCGACGAGGGCGTGGGCCGCGTGCTCGACTATCTCAAGGAGGCCGGGCTGGAGGAAAACACGATCGTCATCTACTCGTCCGACCAGGGTTTTTATCTGGGCGAGCATGGCTGGTACGACAAGCGGTGGATTTACGAGGAATCGCTGCGGACGCCGCTGCTGGTTCGTTGGCCGGGCGTCACGAAGGCGGGCACATCGAACCGCGACATTGTGTCGAACGTCGACTTCGCGCAGACGTTTCTCGATATCGCCGGCGTCGACATTCCGGACGACATGCAGGGACGCAGCCTCGTGCCGCTGTTCGAGGGCGAAACGCCGGACGACTGGCGGAAGAGTTTTTATTATCACTACTACGAGTTTCCGGGGCCGCACAGCGTTGCCAAGCATTTTGGCGTGGTGACGGATCGGTATAAGTTGGTGCGGTTTTACGAACCGGAGATGAACTATTCGGAGCTTTTCGATCTGAAGACGGACCCGCAGGAGATGCGGAGCGTGCATGGCGAGGCGGAGTATGCGGATGTGCAGGCGGAGTTGGAGAAGGAGCTGGCTCGGCTGCGGGAGGAGTTGAAGGTCCCGGAGGAGGATGCGGCGGAGTCGATCCTTGGGCGTCGGCGTCCACCGGCTCAGCGACCGCCGGCCCAGCGTCGGCAGCCTCGCCAGCAACCGCCCGCGGCGGAAGCTTCGTAGGCCTCTGGAGGTATGCGGTTTGCGTTTCCTGGGGGGCTTCGAGAGCGGGCAGCGCGGACGGACGCGTTGCTAGCATTGCCCCGCGTTGGAGTGGGTCCGGCCGGGGGTGTGAAAAACTTTAGGAATTCGTGGCGGGTGTTGGCGGCGGTTTTCGGTGAATCAGTAGACAAGCCAGTTACCTCGCGGGAGACGAACTTCCGCGATCCCACCGAAACGCCGAAACAGGAGTCCCGCCATGTTCGCCCGATCCTTCCGAAAAATGCTCAGCGTCGCCGTGGTTGCCGCCGCGGCTTTCATCGCCGTGAACCTGGCTTCGCCGAGCCAGGCTCAAGCACAGCACGGCCATCGCGGTCACGGTGGCCATCACGCTGGCCATCATGGCGGCCACGGCAGTCACGGCAGCCATTATCGTGGCGGTCACGGCGGCCACGGTCATTACAGCCACGGCAGCAGCTATCATCGCGGCCACAGCAGCTTCCGCGTACACGTGCCGTCTTACGGTTACGGTTCGAGCTACGGTTCTAGCTACGGCCGCAGCTACGGTTGTGCCCCGTCGTACGGCCACGGCTATGGCTCTTATGTCCGGCCGGGCCTGAGCCTGAGCTTCGGGTTCTAATCGAACGGCGAACGAGCCGACGACGTGGAGCGCCGCCGAACGCAGGTGCGTCCCCTTGTGGGGCCGCCCGCGGTCGGCGGCGTTTTTTTTGTTGTGCCGTGGCGGATGAGGGCGAGGTGCGCGAGGGCGTCGGCTTGCTGGGCAACAAGTTGGCACAATTCGCGGTTTGCGTCCGAGCCAATCTACGGTCATACTTCTCGCCGAAGCGGCCGCAATGTGTGGCCGAGCGTCGCGGGCTGCTGCCTCGCGCACTTCGTCGAACGTAACGGCGACCGATACCATGACGCGCGTCCTGCTGACTGCATTCGGTCCTTACGATCAGTGGGAGGCGAACGCGAGTTGGCTCGCGCTGGTGCGATTGACGCAGCAACTGCCGTCGCAGCCGGAGGTTACCACGCGGCGGTATCCCGTGGACTTCGACGCCATGCGGCGGATGATCGCCCGCGATTTGGAAACGGCCTATGACGTGGCGTTGCATCTTGGGCAAGCGCCCGGGAGCGCGGCGTTGCATCTGGAGACGACCGGATTGAATATCGCGGGGATGAGCGACGAGCGGCCGGAGGATTTTCGCCGTTTGGTCGACGATGGTCCGGTGGCGTATCGCAGCGAACTGCCGCTAGCGGCTTGGGCGGCGAAGCTTCGGGCGGCGGGCGTGCCGGCGCAGGTTTCGCATCACGCCGGTACGTTTCTGTGCAACGCGACGCTGTATTGGTCGCACCACGTGATCGCCGAGCGCGGGCTGTCGACGCGGGCTGGGTTCATTCACGTGCCGCTCGATGTGTCGCAAGTCGTGGTCCAGGCTAGGGAACTTCCATCGCTGCCGACGGAAACGGTCGTGGCGGGGTTGCAGTCGATCCTGGCGGAGTTGGCATGACGCTCTGGTTTTGAAGCTCGGAAGCGACAACAGCGATTCACCTTTAGGTAACAGTTTAGCCGCATGAAACGCTCGACGACGAAACGCTCGACCACGGATCACTCGGATTTCACGGATAAGGGTGCGATCGCCTTACGGCTCGACCGGTCGGACAGCATCCGTGTAATCCGTGGTTCGATTCAACCGGCTGAATCGTTACGAATTTAGTTTTTCATTTACCCCGCGACGCGGCCATGCCCCTTGCTAATCCCGGAGAGCGACTTCGCCAATTGGTCGAGCGCGATACGATCCAAGCACCCGGCGCGCCGACGGCGCTGTTTGGTCGATTGATCGAGCAGTGTGGCTTCGAGGCGGTTTACCTTTCGGGTGGAGCTTTTTCGGCCGGCACGTTGGCGCTGCCCGACGTGGGGTTGTTTACGCTTTCGGAATTGGCCGAGCATACGCGGCAGCTTGCGCGGGCGGTCGATATTCCGGTGATCGTCGACGCGGATACTGGATTTGGTGGGGCGGTGAACGTTGCGCGGACCGTTGTCGAATTGGAAGCGGCCGGGGCCGGCGCGATTCAGCTCGAAGATCAGGAGTTGCCGAAGCGGTGCGGTCATCTGTCTGGCAAGACGCTGGTCGACGCCGAAGCGATGTGCATGAAGCTACGCGCGGCCGTGGAGGCGCGCGCGAATAAGGCGACCGTCATCATCGCTCGCACGGATGCGAGGGGGGTGACGAGCTTGGAGGATGCCGTCGACCGGGCGAAACGTTACTTAGCCGCGGGTGCCGATTGGATCTTCCCGGAGGCGCTCGCCAACGGGGGCGAGTTCGAGCGTTTTGCCGGCGAGATCGATGCGCCGCTGGTGGCGAACATGACCGAATTCGGCCGCAGCGAGCTGTTGACGCTCGATGAATTGGCGGACATCGGCGTGGCGGTGGTGCTGTACCCCGTGACGTTGCTGCGGGTGGCGATGAAGGCGGCCGAGGCGGCGCTGGCGACGATCATTCAGGAGGGTTCGCAGGCCAGTCTGCTCGATTTGATGCAGTCGCGCGAGGAGCTTTACGAGTTGCTCGGTTACGAGGATTTCGAGCAGCGCGATCGGACGTATTTCGGCGGCGAATCGACGTAAATAGCCGTTCGGCGTGAATTGGATCGGCGTTTGATCGGCAGCGTCGTCATCGGCCTTGTTGTGTGGCTGGCGATTCTTGTACGATGCGCGGCGGCCTGCACTCCAATTGGCCGGTTGGCCCCACACCTTGGAAAGGATGCCACTACGATGAACCAACACCTACGCCGGATTGCCCTCGGGGATCGAAAGCGCGGTCGCAGGCAATTGCGACGCCTTCACGTGGAGCGCATGGAAGAGCGGTTGGCGCTTTCGACGAGCGGTGCGGCCGCCGCTTTCGCTGCCTTCGACGCTGCGGACTTCGATTTAGCTGGCTTCGATTTTGTTGCGGTCGAGCAGGGCGTCGGAATCGCGGGCGTTGGGGTGGATGGCAGCGGCGTGAAGGTCGGCGTTATTTCGACGGGCATTGCGCACTACGCGGACGTTGCCGGCGAAACGCCGGATCCTAAGTTGCCGGCGAGCGTGACGGTGCATCCGACGCTCAGCGGGCACCCGACGGACGACAAGGGGACGGCGATGCTGGAAGTCGTGCATAGCATCGCACCCGGCGCGCAGCTTTTCTTTGCCGGGTATCCCGCGAGCGGCAGCCGGATCACGGCGAGCCAGATGCGCGACGCGATTGCGTGGATGATGGACAACGACGTCGATGTGATCGTCGACGCGCTCGATTTCTACGATGAGCCGATCTTCGAGAATGGACAAGGGACGGTGGCCGCGCGCGTTGCGGAAGCAATTGAGGAGGGCGTCGTTTACGTCTCGGCTGCCGGCGACGCGGCGATGCGGCACTATCAGGGCGTCTATCAATCGAGCGGCGGCGACTTTCCGCTGCGGCACGACTTCGACAACGGTACGCCGACGGATTCGTTTCTGCGGATCCAAGTGCCGCCGCAAGCCGACATTGACGTCGTCTTGCAATGGAGCGACCCCTGGGGCAGCAGCGCGAACGACTACACGCTGGTGCTGTGGAACGATCCGCCGACGCAGGTGCTGGCCACGTCGACCAACACGCAAAACGGCACGGGCAATCCGCTCGAAAAGATTTCGGCCGTTCGCAACAATGGTAGTCAGGACGTGTACGTCAACGCTTCGATCGTCAAGTCGGCGACGGCGTTGGCGCGAGAACTTGAGATATTCATCACCGAATCGCGCGGCGCGAGTATCACCGACGACGAAGCGACGCCCGGCGACTCGATCCGCGGGCACAAGGCCGTGGCGGGCGTTATCGCCGTGGGCGCGATCGAGCCGACGCTTCCGCTGGAAACGGTTTGGGCGGGCGGAAGCCGCGGCCCTTCGACCGTGGTGACGAACTTTACGACGCAAGCGAAGCAGCCGAGAAACAGCCTCGACGGCGTGGCCGTGCATGCGGTCGAAACGCGCGTTGGTCAGCTTGGGCACTTCGCCAATCCGTTCGTGGGCACGGCCGCTTCGGCGGCCAACGTGGCCGGCGTTGTGGCGCTGATGCAACATGCGCACGACAATCTGGCGACGACGACGGGCGATCGGCTCACGCCGGCTCAGGTCGCCGCGATTCTTGCGAACACGGCCGTCGACATCGGTACGGCAGGGTACGATCAATCGACCGGCGCGGGCCGGTTCGACGCCATTGCCGCCGTGGCTGCCGTAAGCGATCAGCCGAAGGTGTCGCTCGTCACCTTGCGCAACACGGCCGACGTTCACGGCGGATATCGCGTCAAGGATCGCAATGGAACGAGCGTCAATTGGGGGCAGATCGCCAGCGCGCCTGTCGGCGGCGGGTTGAACCAGATTTCGATTCGCTTCACCGAGCCGGTGCTGGTGCATCAGTCGGATCTGGTGGTTCGCGGCGGCGGTGGGTTTGGCGACGTTCATCCCAGCACGGCCTTTTCGTACAACGCGGCCGTGAACGTCGCCACGTGGTCGTTCGCGACCGTGCTACGCGATCAGCTTATGCTGGTGCTCGATGGAACGTCGGCCAATGCGGTGACCGATCTGGACGGAAATCGCCTCGACGGCGAATGGGTCAATCCGACCGGCTACAGCGACAACGATCCGGACGCGAGCATTTATCCTTCGGGCAACGGCATCGCGGGGGGCAATTTTTCGTTCGCCGTGACAATCCTCACCGGCGACGCCGATCGCGACGGCCGCGTGACGCTCGAAGACCTTGCCGATCTGCAGGGCCATCTGGGCGAGCCGAGCGGTGCGATTTGGGAGGACGGCGATGTTAGCGGCGACGGGCGAGTGACGGCGGTCGACGCGGCGCTATTCGCCCGCGCGTTCGGCGCTGTTTTCCGGGAGTGGCCAACGGCACCAGTTCCGCTGGCATCGTCCGCGGCGGCGAACGCGATTGTGGTCGCGCCCCAAGGTCGCGCATCTTCAACGTCGGTGGAGTCGCGGCTTTCCGCTGTTTCTCGACCACGTCAGCAGCGTCGTGTGGCGATGGACGCAACCGATCGAGTTCTTGCAGCCGAGACGGGCGCGCTTGGGTCGGTATCGAGGCAATTGCACGCGACGCGGCGGTCGCTTAGATTCAGCGGCGGCAGTGGCGGCAATACGCCCGACGTCGAAACGCGTGGCGAAAACATTGCCGCGATCAACTAACAGCCTGTTGAAAAAGGGGTCAGGCCCTTGGGGAAACCTCGTTTTCGCCGGAGAATGCGCTGTGCCTGAGAGGGTCAGACCCCTTTTTCAACTGGCTACTAACCGACGAGTTGCGCACGCATGAGTATGTTAAAGATCGCCGGCGTTCAGATGGACGTGGCCATCTCCGACACCGAGGGGAATCTGGCTCGGATCGTATCGGCCGTTGATGAGACATCGCGCAGCGGTGCGCGGCTGGCGGTTTTTCCTGAATGCGCGGTGACCGGTTACTGTTTCGATAGCCTCGACGAAGCCCGAGCGCTCGCCGTGCCGTTGTCCGATGGCGGCGGTCCCGTCGTCGCGCAACTGACTGGCGTTTGTCGTCGCACCGATTCGTTTGTCGTCGTTGGGCTG
>JAJDEG010000320.1 GCA_029259895.1 Planctomycetota bacterium | reverse complement strand
TTTGAATTGGCCGCCAAACAGGCCGAAATCAAGGAAATCAAGCAACAACTCGAATGGCTCGTCGTCAAGGCACCTTTCGATGGCATGGTGACGAACGTCTTCGTCCATCCCGGACAAGCGATTCAGCCCGGCACGCCCATTTGCACGATTGCATCTGAAAAGTCGGACTACGTCCTCTCCTATGTGCGGCAAACGTCGTCGCTTCGGCCGCAGATCGGCATGAAGGCCGTGGTCCGCTTCCGGGGATCTAAGGAATCGATTCCCGGCGCGATCATCAAGATCGGCGCGCAGGTCGAAGCTGTTTCGTCCAAGCAGCTTTTCGATCCGCAGACGCAGGAATGGGGACTCCCCATCGCAATTAGGATCGATTGGCCTAGCGAGAAAATCCAAGAGCAATTGCAGCCCCGCCCCGGCGAAATCGTTCACGTGCGGGTGATCCCCGGCGAGATCGACCAGAGCATCGCCAATGCCGGAGAAAACGTTAGCGTTAGCGGCGGTACGCTCGTCTTTGCCTCGCCGCAGTAACGGCCGTCGGATCGTTCGATACCTCGGACCGTTCGGCGCCGTCGGCGACGCCCTATTTCCCGCTTCTACGCGCCGGTATACTTGATACTAGGCGTTGCCGATTGACCCGCTTCCGCGCGACTCCTCGCGCACGTTCCCGACGCACTGGTTCCCGATCACCTCCACGTGTACCGCGTCGTAACTTCGTATTCTGCCCGACGCCATGTCCAACAGCGCTAGCGCCGTCGCCATCGTTCTCGCCGCGGGCAAGGGAACGCGGATGAATTCCGACTTGCCCAAGGTGCTCGTCCCCGTCTGCGGTCGGCCGATGATCGAATACGTGCTCGACGCGCTCGAGCGGGCCGGCGTCGCTCGCACGCTCGTCGTCGTCGGATACCGCTCGGCCGATGTGCGATCGGCGCTCGCTGCCCGACGCAACGTCGCCTTCGTCGAGCAACCACAACAACTCGGAACCGGACACGCCGTGATGGTCTGCCGCGAACAGATCGCAACTCACGACGGTCCCGTGTTTGTCGTCACGGGCGACTCACCGCTCATCCAAACCTCCTCAGTCGGCAAGCTTCTCGCTGAGTTCGTTCGCGATCGCCCAGCGTGCGTCCTCGGCACCGCCACGAAGCAAGAACCCGGAAGCCTAGGCCGCATCGTTCGCGACGCCCGCGGAGTTTTCGAGGCCATCGTCGAAGTCAAGGACGCCACGCCCGAACAGCGTGCAATCCGCGAAGTCAACATGAGCACCTACGTATTCGATTGCCGAAAACTTCTCTCGGCCCTAGAAAGGCTGAGTAACGACAACGCTCAAGGCGAGTATTACATCACCGATTGTCCCGGCATCCTTCGCGATGACGGCGACGACGTCCGCGCCCTCGATTGCCTTGAACCGTGCGAGTCTTTGAGCATCAACAACGTCGCCGATCTTGCCGAAGTCGAAGCCGTCATGCGGCAGCAGCTTTCGCAGCCCGAATCATAACGCGCACAAATACCGAAGACTTGGCATGAAAGACCTCCGTATATTCAGCGGCCGGGCGAATCCCAAGCTAGGCGACCAGATATGCGCCTACCTCGGCCTCGACCGCGGTGATATTCACCTAGAAGATTTCCCCGACAGCGAAGCATTCTGCAAGATCAACGAGGATATCCGCGGCCGCGACGTGTTCCTCGTCCAGCCCACTTGCCCGCCGGTCAACGACAGCTTGATGGAGCTGTTGATCATGATCGATTGTTGCAAACGCGCGAGCGCCGACCGCATTACGACGGTGATTCCGTATTTCGGCTACGCTCGCCAGGATCGCAAGGATGAAGGTCGCGTTCCGATCACGGCCAAACTCGTCGCCAATCTCATCACCCGTGCCGGTGCCGACCGCGTCTTGGCGATGGATCTTCACGCCGCTCAGATTCAGGGCTTCTTCGACGTGCCCGTCGACCACCTGTACGCTTCGCCCGTTTTGAACGAACGCATCCTGCAGTTCGGCTATTCGGCCGACGAAATCGTTGTCGTCAGTCCCGACGAAGGCAGCATCAAGCGCGCCCTAGGCCACCAATCGCGGATCGGCGGTCGTCTGGCGATCGTCGACAAACGCCGCGCCAGCGCCGATGTCACGCGACAGGAGAACATCATCGGCGGCCCCGTCGAGGGCCGCGTGGCGTTCATGTTCGACGACATGATCAGCACGGCCGGTTCGATATGCGGTGCCGCGCGCGTGGTCATGAATCGCGGGGCCAAGAAGGTGATCGTTGCCGCTACGCATGCTGTCCTTTGCGGCGACGCCGTTAGCCGCCTACGCGACGCGCCTGTCGAGAAGGTCATCCTTACCGATTCGATTCCGTTGTCGGCCGAAAAGATGCTCGACAAGATCGAGGTCGTCAGCGTCGCGCCGCTCTTAGGCGAGGCAATCAAGCGGATTCACCGCAACGAATCTGTCAGCCGCCTGTTCGGTGCCGATCGCGATCCGCGTTAAGTATCGTCGTTCGACTTTGCCGTCGAAGCAGCCAGCCAATCGGCGGCGGCCCGCCGCAACCGCGAACCGATTTCCTCCTCGTCGCCAAACACGGCATGAGCGCCGGCATCCTCGAACTCGTGGGAATGCTGCTGGTATCGCGAACGGACGACGACGTGGGCCGCTGGCGCGATCTGGCGGACTTGCGCGAGTATCTCGATAGCTGCCCTGCGATTCGGAATCGTAATCGCCACAAAACGCACCAAGTGTAAGTGGGCGTGCTCGAGCACCTCCACCTGTGTCGCGTCGCCAACGATCGCCTCCAACCCCAACTTTCGCGCCTGCTCGACGTTCTCGCGGTTCAAGTCGACGATCAACGTGCGAATCGGCTGGCCTAGCAGCGGTTGCGCGGCAAGGCGCCCGGCTGGACCGAAACCGAAGATCACTACCTCGGGGCTGTCGCGCGACGCGGTCGCTCCCTTATCGGCCGCGGCCAATGAACTGCCGAACAATCGGCTCGCGATGGCAAAAGCGATCTGCGGCGACCGTGGCGTTAGGAATGGGCACATCACAAGCGTGATGATCGCCACCGACACGATCAATAGATGAACGTCCTCGGAAAGGACGCCGCCCGCTCGGCCGATGCTCCCCAGCACAAAGGCGAATTCGCCGATCTGCGCCAAACAAATCCCGCTAGCGAGCGCGATCTGATGGGGTTGTTTCAGCGCGCGATAGATCGCCCATACGATTACCGCCTTTCCGAAAACAAGCGCGACGGTCACGCCGACCACGACTTGCCAGTTGTGGAATATCCATACCGGATCGGCGACCATTCCGGCCGCGCCGAAGAATAGCGTCAGCAGCACCGTGCGAAGCGACGATACATCCGCGCGAATCTGCGTCGCGAAGGGCGAGTTTCCCAGAAACATTCCCGCCACGAACGCCCCGAGCGCCGGCGAAATACCGATCGCATGTGCCGCGCAAGCCGATCCCAATCCGGTAACGACAGCCAGAATAAGCGTTAACTCGCGATTGCGTTCCAGAGTCAACGTTCCCAACGCCGCGACGGCGATCTTGTCGAGTACGATGTACAGTCCGACGACCAACCCGCTCGCCAGCAACGCAATCCTGCCGACCCGCCAAGCGACGTCGGACGCATCGCCCCCGCCCGAAAGCAGCGCCATGAGTATTGCCAACGGCACAACGGCCATGTCTTGCACGAGAAGCACTGCCAGCGAATTTCGGCCGTGCGCCGTATCGATGTCGGCATTCTCCATCAATACGCGCAGCACGCACGCCGTGCTGCTAAGCGAAACCATCGCGCCAACGGCAATCGCCTCCGCGTTGCCCAGTCCCACCGCCGCCGCCGCAAGCGCGCCCACAACCGTGGTAACGAGAACCTGGAATAACCCGCCAAGCAAAACCCGAGCGCCCAACGAACGCAATCGATGCAGCGAAAACTCCAATCCCAAACTGAACAGCAACAGCGAAACACCCAACTCGGCGATCGCCTCGACCTGCTTCTCGGACTTGACGACGTGCAGGCTGCTCGGCCCACCCATGACCATGCCCGCGAGCAGATAACCGACGAGCGGGCTCTGACCGAACCGCGCCATCACGCCACCGGCCAACAGCGCCGCGCCGAGCAGCAGCACGATTTCCAGTAACGAATTCCACATTTCCATGTTTGCCGCCAATCTAACTTCGTAGGGCGGCGCGACACGACGGGCCACGCCATTTATTGTCGGCAGACGCTCTCAAAGCGAATGCTGATGCTCGACGGACGCGAATTGTAGTCGTCAGCCGCCGCGTGTGTCACGACCACATTCGCGAATTAGATTATCGAGCGACGATTACCGATAAGCGAGTGGCGATAGCGCCGGTGAAACGCCACCTGGAGGACCGACAAAGAAACACGAAACCAAATCGCAAAGTGGCCTGATTCTTCGTTGAAAAACCAATTCGATTCGCTATAGTAACGCACATGACAAACACGATGACGACGACCGCGAAACGCCCGCGTAACGGTGGATCGGCATCGAACGGATTCGCCATCGGCCTTACCGAATCGAATCGCGTCAAGCTAGCGTTGGCCGAGCGCGCCCTGAAGGACCAACTCGCCACCGTGCTCGCACGCGGTTTTCACGGCATCGCAACGCTCGAGATCGCCGTCCAAGACGGCACCATCCAACACGTGCGGCACGGCATTGAACGGACAGAGCGTTAGCCAGCGTTTCCTAAGCGAACGCCACCGCAACACGACGAATACGGTCGCGCTTTTTCGCGGAGAGTTATCGAACCCATTAGAACGACGCCCTAGCGGCTGAAAACTGACGCGGTATCGTCCGGAGCCTCACCGGTATCCTCGCGAGCCCACCCTCGAAAACGCCACGAAAAGTGGCGATTTTGACGGTGGGCTTTTTTCGTCGGCATACCGATGGACCGAAATCATCACGTAGCCTCGCTATTCCCCAATCTTTAGATTCCGACATGACACAAGCAATTCAAGAGTTTATCGATTCCCGTGGCGCGGCCCTACGCGTCGATGCCGCGACCGGCGTCATTCGCGGCGTCAAGATACTCGGCCTTGCATCGCGCAACGGCCGCCGGTATTCGCCCGCGGCGCTAGAAAATGCATCGCCGCTATACGAAGGCGCGAAGGTAAACATCAATCATCCCAAGGGCGTGCCCAACGCGCCGCGCGACTATCAGGAACGCATCGGCGTCCTTCGTAACGTCGTGTTTCGCGAGGGCGAAGAGGCCGGCGGACTGTACGGCGACTTACATTACAATCCTCGCCACGCGCTCGCCGAACAGCTTGCCTGGGATGCGAAGCACGCTCCGGAGAACGTTGGCCTCTCACACAACGTACTCGCCGTTACGGCGCGCCGCGGCGATGGGTTGGTCGTCGAAAGCATCGAAAAAGTCCAAAGCGTCGACCTCGTCGCCGACCCCGCGACGACGCGTGGACTATTTGAGCAAGCATCCGCGACCGACGACCTGACGAACGATCGAACCGCCGTCGCCCTCGGCGCAGAGGAATCCACGCCCCCAGATACGACAAGTCGCTCGGCGTGGCTTGCCGAATTGTCCGTCGAGAATCTGCGAACGCAGCGCCGCGACCTCGTCGAGGCCATCCTCGAAGCGGCCAATGCCGAGAACGCGTCAATGCGAGCCGACATTGACCGCCTCCGCGCGGAAAAATCGCTCGCCGAGCGACGCGGTCGCGTCAAGACGCTTCTCGCCGAATACGAACTGCCCGACCCCGATGTCGATGGCCCGGCGTCGCGAGCGATCGTCTCCGACGAGTTTCTTGGCGCGGTCCTCGGTGCCGCGGACGACGCAGCGATGCGCCGTATCGTCGAACAGCGTGCAGCACTCGTGCGTTCGGCACAACAGAGAGTCCCGATCGTGCGTCCGCGAATCGCGGCGTCGCGGGAACAGTCTCACGTCGATTCCGTAGTTGCGTGTCGAGACGCCACCAGTTTCGCCAAAGCGATTCGAACCTAATTCACTTTCACGGCGCGCCGTGCGCGCTATTACCTCACCTACTCCTTCACGCACTCCATTCAATCGGAGCAATTCCTATGGCCGACAACATGCGTTGGCGCTACGGCGACACGAACCCCGTCGTCGCCCCCGTCGATTCGGCGACCGTCATCGAGATCGGCGATCTGGTTTACCTCGACACAGACGATGCCAAACCCGCCGGACAAGACACCAACGGCGACGGCACCGGCGACCTGTGGAACACCAACTTGGCTACGACCCAGGAAGCGTTTCACGACAAGTTTCTCGGCGTCGCAATGCAACGTTCGCGTGCAGGAGACACCGATCCAATTCGCGTCGCCACGACCGGCGTCTTTGAACTCGACTGCGTAAGCGCGACCTATGAACTCGGTACGCTCGTCTCGCCAGATCAAACCGGCGGCAACAACCTCCGTAATCAGCAGGTGCGTTCGGTCACGAGTACGCAACACAACCTCGCCGTCGGTCGCGTCGCCAAACGCCTCGGTTCCGCCGGAACGCGCGCGCTGATCGATATCCAGTCGACCGTCATGACCGGCGGCGCACAAGCTATGGCGTAGAGCAGGGGCAGGATTCGTGCGTCAGCGTTCAGTGAATTCGGATACACGAATCCAGCCCCAAGACAGTCGATCACGTTTTCTACCCACCTCCTCCCTGCCTCCAGACCCCTGAACCTCGACCCCTGGCACTTCCATGATCAAATACCGTGAACTCAAACGCCGTTACGAACTCGACGGCAGCGAGAAAACGATCTCGCACTTGTCCGAAGCCCTCCAACAACGCCAACTCGCACCCGAGGATTTCAGTCTCCGCGATTTGGCCGAAGCCCTCGTGCCCGACGGCCATCACTGGGTCCGTTCGCTCGATCCCCGGTCGAGCGCCGGCGTCCAGTTGCTCGAGGGTGAAGCCGTCGACGCCACCGCGTTTCTGAACATTTCCGGCCAATTGATCTACTCTAAGATCATGGACGCATTCCGTCAGGAAGCGTTCGTCGCCTCGCGGCTGGTCGCGACCATTCCGACTCGTCTCAACGGCGAGAAAATTCCCGGTGTTTCTCGCGTCAACGACGCCGTCGACGAAGTCGCCCCTGGCATGCCCTATCCGAGCCTCGGCTTCGGCGAAGACTACATCGAAACGCCGGCCACGGCCAAACGTGGCTTCATCGTGCCTGTCACGCGTGAAGCCATCTTCTTCGACCGCACCCACGTGGTCCTCAGCCGTGCGACTGAGGTCGGCGAAATCCTCGGCCTCAACAAGGAGAAGCGGCTGCTCGATGTGATCGTCGGTGCGACGAACAACTACAAGTCGAAGGGCACCGCCTACAACACCTATCAGGCGACGACACCGTGGGTCAACGTCAAGACGGCCAACGAACTGATCGATTGGACCGACGTCGACTCCGCCGAGCAACTCTTCGCCGAAATGCTCGATCCCAACACCGGTGAGCCAGTGCTCGTGCGGGCCAACACCGTGCTCGTCATGCCGGCCTATCGGCACGCCGCTCATCGCGTGTTCAACGCTCAGGAGATCACCTACACCGGCGCGAGCGCCAACACCGCCACGACGGCGGCGAATCCGCTGGGCAACTATCGCGTCTTTGAAAGCCGCCTGGCGTATCGCCGCATCGTGGCGTCGGGCGTTACCGCCGCCGACGCGAAGAAATGGTGGTTCCTCGGCGATTTCCACAAGGCCTTCGCCTACATGGAAAACTGGCCGATCACGGTGACGCAATCGCCGCTGGGCAGCGAGGCCGATTTCAACAACGACATCGTCGTCCGTTTCAAAGCCAGCGAACGCGGAGCGGCCGCCGTGCTCAACCCGCGATACGTCGTCAAGAACACCGGTTAGCCAACTCGGCGGGCCGCGCCTCTCCGCCACATCAACCGCGGCCCGCCATCAACGCTCCGCGCCGCCGCCCCAATCCCAACGGCGGCGCGGAGCCTCTTGAACCGACACAACCGATCCCGATGACGACCGACGAACGCCGCGAAAACGCGGCGCGGCCGCGTTCCTTCGACCCCCGACCTCCAGCCCCCCAGTCCACGCTATGACACGAATTGGCGACGACTCCCTGACCCGCTTCGACCACGGCCGCAAGAGCGCCATCGGCACATCGGCCGTGCAACTTATGGCGACATCGACGCACGCGCCACGCGGCGTGCAGATCAAAGCCGCGCTAACCAACAGCGGCACCCTTTACGTCGGCAACAGCGACGTTACCGCCGGAGCGGCCGACGCCACCGACGGTTTCCCACTTGCGCCCGGCGATGCGTTGTTCATTCCCGTGGACGATCCAAGCAAGGTGTACCTAGTCGGCTCGGCGATCGGCCAAGTCGCACACTTCCTGGTCGTCTGAGGGGACGCAACCAACATTGGCGGCAACGCTCGACTTCGAGGCTCGCCCGCCAGCATTCCGACGTCCTAATCGTTGCGATCAATTGCCGCATACTGGCTGCCGAATACACTCAATCCGCACTGGCGATTCGTTCATGCTTCTCCACCGCCCACCCATGTTTCGACCCCACGGCGCGACACCGTCGCTCGCCCGCAGCCTTTCGGCCGTGAGCGCCGATGCACTACCGGCGACGATCGCCGGCTTGAAGCTCGATCTCGACGCGGCCCGCGGCGTCACGCTCAACGGCACGGACGTCGCGGCATGGGCCGACCAGAGTGGGCACGGAAATCACATCGCGCAAGCAAGCGCCCCTCTGCAACCGACGTTTACGGCCGGCAACCCACACTTCCGCGGTCGTCCGTCGATCGACTTTCACAAGTCGGCTGGCGAATACTTGTTCGGTTCCTCGCTGCCGATCTGCACGCTCCTCAGCGGCAGCGACAAGCCACTGACCGCGTTCGTCGTCTGCCGGCGCTGGACGAAGGTTTCTGCGGACGAGTACGTCGTGACGCTTGGCAACAGTGCCCAAGCCGGTCAGTCATACTTGTCAATGGGCTACCGCTATCAAAACAGTAACACGCAGCGACCCACGTTCGATGTGCGCGACGACGCGGGCACGACATCGACCGTCGCCACCGGGGTCAACGAAAGTACGGATCTCGGTCCGCAGGTGATGATTTGGAGTGCGTCTGGGACGGTGGCCCAAAGCTACGTCGTCGGGGCATCGCAATCCCCACTCCACGATGCTTCCGTTAGTGCGCTGGCTTCGGGCAACGATTATTCCGTTCACGGCGCGATCACGTTCAACCGATTCGCGATCGGCGCACAGCTTCGCGGCAGCGCCGGTCGGCCGTGCGACTTGGAAATTGCCCGCGTACTCGTCTACGACCGCGAACTGACCGAAACCGAGCGAGTACGCGTCGCGACGCATCTGTGGAGCCGGTACGTGCGAGTTTCCGCCGCGCCGGCCGATCTGCCAGGGCTGATTCACCATTGGGACGCCAGCCTATTGACCGACAAGGCCGATGGCGACCCTCAGTTCGATCTTCCCGATCTCGCCGGCGAGACCGATTTTCAAGCCGTTGACGCGGGCACCGGACGCCCGACGGTGCGCGTCACGCCGTTCGGTCTACGGTGTCTGGAATTCAACGGGTCGACCAACGCGATGAAGGCGGGGGTAGCGGCCGATTGGACGTTTCTACACAACGGCGGCGACTACAGCGCATTCGTCGTCTATCGCGTTATCGACGAAGACCGCGATGCGCTCGAACCGATTCTCGATACGCTCGACAACGCTCCCTCGACGAAACGCGGATTGGGAATCTACCACAACAACGCGGGCGGCGGTGTTCACGCGCTCGTTTGCAAAGTCGGCGCGGCAAACGCTACGGCCGTGCTCAACCACTCGTCGCAAAACTACGGATCGTTGCCGCAAGCCTGGCATGTCGCGCACCTGACGCACGAAGGCCAGATTCCATCGACCGAAGAGAACTTTCACGTCTGGCTCGATAACGAGAACTACGCGGCCGTCGACCAGGAAGTTGCGCCCAGCGCCGCCGCGCCTTCGCATTCCCTCACAGTGGGAAAGCTCGCAGGTTCGGCCACCTTCGCCAAGGTCCAAGTCGGCGAGATCATCGTTTACGACCGCAAACTCGGCCTACCCGGCGAGACGCAACTCATCGACGAGTATTTAGCTCGCAAGTGGCGTACCAGTCACGCGGCGGTCGTCGCCGGCAACGGATTGGCAGGAATACTCGACGACACACTGCCGCATCGTGCCTTTCCCGCGATCTGCCAGGACTTAGGCGGCAACTGGCACTGTGTCTATCGTCGCGCCGCTGCCCACGCAAACTCGCGTGGACGTGGCATGCACGTCAGCAGCGTGGACGGCATACGTTGGTCGCCCGAGCGTGTGATCTACGACGTCGACGATGCAAGCGGACGCGATTTTCGCGGCGAGGCTGGATTCATCCGCATTGCTCGCGGCCCACGCACCGGAAGGCTGCTCTTTTCGTCACTATGGTCGAACGACACGTCGGGCCTGGTCTTCGGCACGATTGTCGCCATGCACAGCGACGACAACGGCTTGAATTGGACCGAGGTGCCGATCACGGCCGGATTGACTCCGTCGCCGGCCTGGGACTACGACGCCTCGCCAAACGCGCTGATCGAAACGCAGTCGGGCAAGATCATCCTGATGTTCACCACCAGTGAAGTCGGCGAAGGTTCGGGCGATCAAGACTTGCGGATGACGACGAGTCTCGACGCCGGCGAAACGTGGTCCGCGCCGAGCGTCGTGATTCACCACGACAGCATTGCGTGGCGAGTCACAGAACAACACATCGTCGAGTTCGCGGACGGCTATCTGTTGATGACGCTTCGAGACGATACAAACAAGCGCATCTACACGATGGACTCGACCGACGGCGGGACGACGTGGGGCAACCTCACGAATCGCTTTGCCGGCTGGGGCCGGCCGATGGCGACTCTCGATGAAAACGAGCGGCTGTACTGTTTCTTTCGCTCGTCGAGCAGCGATAAAGCCGTCTGGAATCATAGTGACGACCGAGGTGCGACTTGGTCTAGCGAACGGACTCTATCCAACCTGCAATCGACGACGACGATCGCCGCCTATGGAACGATGTCCTATGCATCGGCGAAGCGCGACGCGGAAGAGAACCTTTGGCTATGCTGTGGTCTCGAACACTCGGCGGTGGGTGACGCCGACGTATTCGTGCGGATGTGGCGAGCGCGTCGACCCACGCGGGCACTCCGGCTCGTCAAGTCGAGCAATCAGTACCTCACCCGCGCTGACGAAGCCGCTTGGGCGATCGCGGGCGGTTTCACGGCCGCCGGTTGGATCTATCGCGACACGAACGGCACGGCCTATTTCGCCGGCAAATACGCCGCAGCGGGCACGCGTGAGTGGGCGATCTACAGCGGATCGAGCAGTTTTCTCACCACCCGGCTGTCCGCCGACGGCACCACCGCCACGGTCTTTGTGTCGACGCACAGCCTGGCCGCGACGGGCAAGTGGCACTTCATCGCGTTGCGATACGATCCGGCGGCTGGCGGCGCGGAATTGTCGTTGCACCTCGACGGCGCGAAACAGTCCGCGTCGCACGTCGGCGGAATTTTTCACGCTAACGCGGACGTGCGTCTCGGTGCTTCGGATATTTCCCTCGCCGATTCTCACGACGGCCGGATGGACCGTTGGGTTTTTTGGAACCGGGCGCTGTCGGACGGCGAGATCGCCGAAATGTACAACGAGGCGAAAGGACGCGAATTTCGCGAATTGAACGCCCCGCTGAAAACCGACCTCATCGCGTTCTACGACCTCGGCCAATACAACGGCAGCCGCGCCGATAGCAGCGGCAACGGCCAACACTTGACGCCGGTCAACAATCCCGCGAACGCCAACGGAGTCGTGACCTAAACGGCGTTCGGGATTCCTTGAATATCGAATCCCGAGTCCAGAATTCACTTGTCTCTCGGTCTCCGATCCACGACCCTCGACCCCTGCTTCAGCCATGCCCAGCGACGCCGCACAACTCGCCCTCATCAAGAGCCAAACGTTGGCTCTGATCGCCGCAATCACGGCGAACCCGAAGCCGACCTACGACGTCGACGGTCAATCCGTGGCGTGGTCCGAGTATTTGAGGAGACTCCAAGACACGGTCGTGTGGTGCGACGGCCGCCTCGCGGCGGAAGAACCGTTCGAGTTCGATACCCGCGCGACGAGTTGAAAGAAAGTCGCGGATCGGTACGTACAAACGAGCACGATGCGTCGTTGCATCTTCGCCGCCGAATCCCGAACGCCGAACCTCGAATGATTCCCTCCAAATCCCTAGCCCCCAGTTCCTCTCATGATTGTGATTCAGGACGACCTGACGTTCGTCGATGGAATCGAGTCGGTCACGTACGTGCCGGCCGGCGGCGGTTCGCCGGTCGTCGTCGAACGTGCCTTGCGCCGGCGCGTCAGTCACAGCGAAGCGGCCCCGAGTGACGGCGTGTACACGGCCCACGACGTCAAGTGGTTTTTGTCTACGACCGATCTCACAGAACGGCCGACGCCGGGCGCGACGATCGCCGACGTCGCCGGCGACGTGTGGACTGTTCTGGAGGTGTCGCGCGACGCGCTGAATGCGGCGTGGCGATGCCGCGCTCGGGATCTTGCGCTCGCGGAGAACCTGGAACATCGCGTCGCAATCATGCGCGCGTTGTGGCAGGCGTCGGCCGCGGGCGCTCCGACCGCCATCTGGATTGTCGAATTGAGCGACGTGCCGGCGCGCATTCAACCTATCGACGGCGAAGTGACCACGGAACACGACCAACGCATTGTCCGCGCGACGCACCGAGTTTACCTCGGCCAGTCGCTATCGCTCGACGCGAACCATCGCATCGTCCACGACGCTACCGTGTATCACGTATTGGCCACGAAGATGCCCGATCGTTTGGACCAGCTTCCCGTGGTCCACGTCGAGCAATCGCCGTGGCCGCTCGGTTAGACCGCACGATTGGCCTCGCCTTCACGGCCATGCGACGAATTTCAACTAACTCGCCGGTATGAAATCGATGAACCTCGAACAAGCCATCCGCGGTCGCTGGGCCTCGCACGAGCCGCTGTCGATGCGCGTGCCGCTGTCGCGATTTTGGACGGGGACCGCGCCGCCTGGGTCCGACACGCCCTTTGCCGTACTCGACGTAACGCGAATCGAGCCCCGCGTGGCGACCAGCAGCGGCCGCTCGATTCAGCACGCTTCGCTCAAGATATCGATCGTTGACGGCAATCTGGACGAAGCACAGACGATTGCCCGCGAGGTCGAGATTCGATTCGAGCGAGCGACGATCGCGCTCGACGAAGGCACCGTGCTCGACATGCGACGCGAGCGGGTGGAGCAGCACCTGTCCGATGACGGCGTATGGACCGTGGCGCTCGATTACCTGGCGATTACCGAACACTTCCCGCAAGGAGACTGACATGGCCGATACGTTGACGGTCGACATCAAAGCATCGTTGCATTGGTTGTTTCAGGACGCGCTCGATCTGGCGACCGTAACCGACACGGCGCGGCTCGAATACGGCCGGACGATCAGCGACGGCGTGACCGTCGATCAGGCCGACAAGCTGTGGCACGACGAACGGACGCTTGCGTCCGGGGCCAGCGAGAATCTCGATCTGACTGCGCTGACGAACAGCGTATTTGGCAGCACGGTGACGATCAATTTCGCCCGCGTCAAGGCGTTGATGATCGTTAACCTTGCGACGACACCCAACGAGGACTTGGCCGTGGGCGGAGCCGGCAGCGGCGGCAACGGCTGGCACGCTCCGTTCAAAGGCAACGCCGACGCGCGAGTCGTCGTGTCCGCCGACTCGACCTTGTTGTGGATTAACAAGAAACATGGTTGGACGGTGATTAACGATTTGTCGGACATTCTCAAGATCGCCAACGACGGCTTGGGCAGCGTGACGTACAAGATCGCGATCGTTGGAGCGTCGAGCTAGCAGGATCTGCAATCTGGCGACTTGGGCCAACGCTGGCCGCCTGCCGACGGGTCTCAAATTGGACCTTGTAACTATTCCTTCGATTCAGTTTTCGTTAGCACATGTCTATTCTCAGCGGAAAGCGCGGCGCACTGATCGTTAACGGCGGAACGTTGGCCGACATCACGTCGTGGCGCTTCACGATCAGCGCCGACAATGTATCGTTCGCCAGCTCGGCGACCGGCGGATATCGGCGGCGGCTCGGCGGCGCGCGCCACGGTTTCGGCAACGTGTCGTTTGTTCTCAACACGCTCGACGCGGCAACGGCAAGGCTAGTTGTCGGCGACGCCGTGACGCTTCAACTCAATCTCGATCCGACGCGGTACTACTACGTGCCGGCCGTCGTCGATTCCATTCAACTCACCATCGACGTGAACCAACGAGAACCGATTCGCGGCGTCGCCGATTTCTCGACGAACGGCGCATGGATCGAACCGAATTTCAGTTGACGGCACCGCGCAGGACGAGCCGCTCAACGTTTGAGGCATGCAATTGCCCGTATTACGAAAATCGACCCTCAAGGGCTGGGGCTTCAAAACACATTCATGAATCGCGGAACCCAATTTCATGCCAACCTCCGCCATCGCATTTGAAGAACTGGAAGGATCGCCGACGATTCGCGTCTCTCAGCGAGGGACCGTCGCCGTTCGTGAATTTCGTTGCGACTGGAGCGACTGGCCGGCGCTGGCGCGGCTGCTCGTCGGGGACTTTGAGCTGGTGGGGTCGTCGCCGACGTTCGCGGCGCCGCTCGAGTTTCCTGGCGTGCCGAACCTGGTCGTGTCCGAGATTGCGGTCGAGCCGTTCGACGGCGGCGCGCCCGATGGAGTTGGCGTCACGACACTCGTTTCGGGCACGAACCGTTACCCAATTGCGGGCGCTCGCGTCACGGCGACCTATCGCTCGCTGTTCGACGCGGCGGGGGCGGCACGCGGCGATCTTCCCGTTGTGCCCGACGGTACACTGCTGACTTACGAGGCCGAGCTTGGCACGGAAGCCCAATCGCTTCCCGGACGGACGTGGCATTGGGTGGCTTCGCCGACGAATCCGCCGCTGCTCGGCGATCAAGGGCCGAGCTTGCTGATACCCTCGGGCGCGTTTCACCTCACTTGGCAGCGCGTGCCGCTGCCGCCGTGGGACGCGATTCGCCAGTTGCGCGGCGCGGTGAACGATGCTGCTTTCGTGGGCAGTCCCGCGGGGACCGTGCTGTTTCTCGGCGCGACAGTCGAGCGGCAGTTTCCGTTTAGTCCCAGCGGCGGATTTTGGGAAGTCTCATACACGTTCGCCGAACGGACGATCGCGCTCGATGGCGGCGGATCGGTCGGTTGGAACTACCAGTACAAAGAGACGCCCGTCGCCGGCGAGCACTGGGTGGCCATCGCCGACGACAGCGGCAACCCGCCGTATCGGAGCGGCGATTTTTCGTCGCTCTTCGAGTTTGGAACCGTTTAACCGGCGTCCGGTCATTCGCCTTATACGAGACGTGTACTATGCCTCGCCCGAATCCCTGCAAACCGAAGCGTCGCGGAGCGTCCGACGCTGAAACGACGCCCGGCGGCGCGAGCGGTGCGGCCGCCGCGCTGGCCGGAAAGACGTGTTGCTGTTGCGGCGGTCCGCCGGCGATATCCGTCGCGCCGCCGTTGGTACTCTTACGAACCGCGACCGGTGCGCATTTGAGCGCCAACGTTCCGCCGTGCATGACGCTCGTGGAAATGACCGGCGCGATGGCCGTCGGACAAACGGGGGGCGTCGATGACGACGCGCTGAGCGGAACGGCGCGGTTCGTTACGTACCTACGGTCGGACAATGCGTATGACGCGCCCGCGGGTCAGCCCGAGATCACTGTTTATCATTCGCTCGGTCGTCGCAACGGAAGCGGAACGCCAATCGGTCCGCCACCCTTGGCGGCCGGCGAACGCGGCTGGGCTTTTTTCAATGCTCAAAGCGGCCGCTGGGAACTCGTCGAACGCGACGGCGGACCTTGGCGGTTCGAGCTTTCCGCAGCGCTTTCGCCCGGCGGCAGCGCCACGGCCGAGTTGGTTGCCTGGAACGGCAGCGCGTGGGCAACGACGGGCGAGTCGATCGCGGTGTACGACTCGCTCGACATGTTCGGCGGCGACGCGGGCGCGCGAGGGCTGATCGTATGGAGCGCCGATTCGCAGCGGTGGGAAGTCACGCAAATCGATTCTTGCGAATGTTCGTCGGCGGAATTGACGTGCGTCACGGTGCTGACGGGCGTGTCGATGGTCGAAGAAAACTTGATCTTCACGCGCAAACAACTTTGTCTGCCGGGGTCCGTGACGATTACTGATTTGACGAGCTTGACGATCGAAGGATGTTGCGGAGGTGGCGGAACGCCCACGCCGCCGTGACGCCACCCCTGTTTACGATTCGTCAGCGTGCGTTCATCCGACGGCGGCGATCCGCCGATACATCGCGTCAATCAAGTCCACGACCAAATCGGCTTCGCTGCTTTCGAGCAACAGAGATAATCTGCGATGCGTTTGTCGATTGCGTTGCATGATGCGGGCCGCGGCGAGCACGCCGTCGGTGCTCAGCGCGCCGCCCGTGCCGAAACGGCTATAGAGTTCGTCGAAATCCCCCTCCGTCCAACCCGCGAACACGTCGGGATTGGTGTCGACGATCTCCTCGACGAGCGGATTCGTGCGGCGGTCGAACAACCGGTGGAGCAGCAACGATGGATCTTGGAACAGCTCATCGGCGCTAACGCCCAGGCCGCCTGCCAATCGATGCAGCGTGCGCGCGTGGGGACGATTGACGCCGGCGAGGATTCCCTTGACCGTGCGTTCGTCGAGGCCCGAGCGGGCAACGACGTCCTCCAAGGTGAGACCTTGGCGAGCCATCAATCGTCGCAGATTCGTGGCATAGTCGGTCATGGCGGCCGGCTTCAGTGGTTGGATCATCGCGACTCGCCTACGACGGCGTGGCCGGAGCGGCGGGTGGTTGACGGCATGATATACTTATGTATACTAATTGTCGCGAGGCTGTCAAGCGGATTTCGTACGGGCATGGGAGCCTTCGCCGATGGGTTTTTGCGAAGAATCGTTGGATTCAGCAGGGCGAGATGTCCTGTCGCAGGTGAGGGATCCTGACATGATTTCACGTCCGAATGCAGACGTTGCCGACGTTCGCGTGTGGGTTGTGGCGGCCGAAGCCTGGCAACCGGAGTCACTATTCGATGTGCCGCCGCGGAGCACGGCGTTGTTTCCGGCGACGGAACGCTGTTTGACCGGTGCCGAGGCCGAGCAATTCGTGGCCGGGTTCAACGAACAGATGTTTCCGCTGGGGGGGCGGCGATGGAGCGTCGCGCGGCGCGTGACGCACGGGTTCGACGGCGATCTGATGGCCGGTCAGCGGATTGAACCTCCGGATGCCCAGGCCGGCGATAGGAGCGATGTCCTGTCGGGTACACGGCCACCGCCCGGCATCGTTGCAGGCCGGCTTGGGTTGCGTAAACTGTGAGCTTCGCCACCGTCGCACTCGCCCACGCCGTCTTCGATGTTTGCATCCCGCCATGCCGACCGGAATCGAAATCTTTCTAGAAATGCTCGCCGACGCCGGCGTTCGATACGTGTTCGGCAACCCCGGCACGACCGAATTGCCGCTTTCCGACGCGTTGGTCGATCATCCGCGGATCAAGTATGTGCTTGGCCTGCAAGAAGTGCCGGTGATGGCGATGGCCGATGGCTATGCGATGGCCTCGGGAACGCCGGGCGTCGTGAACCTGCACATTTCATGTGGCCTCGGCAATGCGATGGGCATGCTGTACAACGCCTTCCGCGAGGGGACGCCGCTGATCGTCACGGCGGGGCAAACCGACCGGCGGCTCAAGTTCGAGGAGCCGATCCTGTGGGGCGACATGGTCGGCGTCGCGCGGCCGTGGACGAAGTGGGCGGTCGAAGTCGATCGCGTCGCGGATATTCCGGCCGCCGTTCGTCGCGCCGTGCAGGTTGCTCTTTCGCCGCCGACGGGACCAGTGTTTTTGTCGCTCCCCCTCGACGTGCAGATGGAGCCGATCGATCGCGATGCCGTGGACCTTTCGCCGCCGCGCGTGCCGAGTCGCCGCGTGCGGCCGCCGATCGAAGCGTTGCGGCGAGCTGTGGAACTACTTGCGTCGGCGAGGAATCCCGCCATTCTAGCCGGCAGCCGCGTCACGGAAGCCGATGCCGTCGCCGAGCTGATCGCCGTGGCCGAACGTCTCGGCGTTTCGGTGATCGCCGAGTCGGGCACGACGCATGGCCGGCTGCCGTTTCCGTGCGATCATCCGCTGTACGACGTCGGGTTGCCGCTGTGGTCGCCGGAAGTGCGCGAGCGACTCAACGGCTATGACGTGCTGCTCGTCGTCGGTATGGATTTGCTGCGGCAGTACGTTTATCACGAGCCGTCGCGAGCGATACCCGAGCACGTTCGTCTCGTCCAACTCGACGAAGACTCGTACCAAATCGGCAAGAACTACCCGGTCGAAGTCGGGCTGGTGGGCGATACGAAATGCGGGCTTGCCGAAATCGATCGGTTGTTAGCCGAGCGGATGACGGAATCGCAGCGAGTCACCGCCACGCGCCGCGCTGCGGCACTGGCCGAGCAAAGCCGCCAGCGGCGGGTGGCACTCGAACAGCGCATTGCCGGCGAGCGCGACCTTCGGCCAATGACGCCGCTGGCGACGATGGCCAGCATCGCGCGGGCGCTTCCGAAGAATGCCGCGGTGGTCGAGGAAGCCGTAACGACGACGAACACGACGCTGGAACGGCTCGGTGCGCTCGGCACGACCGACGGGTATTTCGGCCATCGAGGTTGGGCGCTCGGTTGGGGCTTGGGCGTGGCGATCGGCGCGCGTTTGGCGTGGCCGGAGCGGCCGGTGCTGGCCGTTCTCGGCGAAGGCGCGGCGATGTACGGCATCCAAGGTCTGTGGACGGCCGCCCGCTATCGCATACCGGTCACATTCGTGATCTGCAACAACGCCCAGTATCAAATCCTAAAGATTGGCGCGCGGGGCCTGAATCTGCCTCGTGCCGCTGCCGGCGAGTTTCTCGGCATGGACCTCGTCGAGCCGGAAATTGATTTTGTCGCGCTCGCCAAATCGCTTGGCGTCGATGCGATTCGCGTCGCGGAGCCGGACGAGCTAAGCGACGCCGTTGCGTCCTCGCTGGCCGGCGATGTGCCGCAACTGGTCGATTGTCCGATCCAGCGCGCCGCGCCCGATCGGTTGCAATATGGTTAGTCGTCGGGCGGAGTTCGTCTCGACAGATTGGCCGTGCTGCACTACGTTGGCGGCGCACGTCTCGATCACCTGTGCGATGGTCGAGCATCGCGACTCATGTCTGGCAAAAAAATCATGGCCATCCGGTTCGTCTATTTCGACCTCGGCAACGTCCTGCTCAACTTCGATCACCGCCGGGCGGCACGGCAGATGGCGGCCGTCGCCGGCGTGAGCGAAGATCGCGTGTGGGAGATCGTCTTTGCCGGCGATCTCGAAAGTCGATACGAGGCTGGAGCGATTTCGTCGGACGAATTCTACGAGCACTTCTGTCGCGAGACCGACACGCGGCCCGACCGTACGCAACTG
>JAJDEG010000319.1 GCA_029259895.1 Planctomycetota bacterium | reverse complement strand
GCGTCGCCGACGTCGGTGGCGATGAAATCGGCAAGCGGGTTGCCGTCGCTCGTGAAGCCGTCGCCGTAGTAGGTCGCGTCGGCGATGTACGTCAACTCGTCGCCGGCGAGTACGCGGTCGTAGATCCGCACGTCGCCGATCGTGCCGTTGAAATACCACAAACCGAGTCCCTGCCGGGGCGTGCGGCCGATGTTCATCTGCTCGACCGCTACGTCGAGAAAACCCTGCGTTCCGGACAGCACGCGCACGCCGTCGACGTACAGTGCCGACGAGGCGCCGTCGCTGGTGAAGGCGACGTGATGCCAGTTGCCGTCGTCGACGAATGGCCCCTGCATGTGGGTCGACGTGCCTGCGCCGTCGGCAAACACTTCGCTGACGATGTACTTATCGCCGTCTTCGATCTGAATGCGGATGTAGTTCTGATCCTGCGGCCGGCCGAAGCCGAAGATCGAGTTGTCGTTCGGCGACGCTGCGGCGTCGCGGCGGAACCAGGTCGAAATCGTGCCGGCAGAGAGCGCGGCGAAATCGGCCGTGTGGGCGCTGAGATCGACGTAGTTGCTTTGCGAACCGTTGCCGCCGCCGCTGAAGCGCAGGCCGTGCGGCATGGTGACGCCGTCGGTCGATCCGGTGAGGTCGGCGTTCCAATCGGCCGCGGCGTCGGCGTAATTAACCAGCGTACCGTGGTTGGCCGTTCCGCCGGCGGGCGTGGGGCTGGTGTCGGTGGCGACGACGCCCGTGCCGTCCGCGAGATTCCAATGCCCGACGAGGCCGGACTGGTTGCCGCCCAGGTCCGTGGCGAAGCCGACGCCGGAGGGTCCGCTCGTCCAGCTTGCGTCGACGGTGTAAATGGCTTGATTCCACGCGGTGTCGAGTTCCGCGGCCGACGTTGGCACGAGGATCTGCGCCGTAGCGCCAGTGGCCACGAGAGTTTGCGCCGCTTGCCGCAGTCCGTAGGAGACGTCGTTGAACTGCGGCGGATAGTCGACGCCGCCAGGGTTGTGCTCGCTGGAGATCGCGCCGTCGGGCCGGACGAGCGCGACGTATTCGCCGTTGTTGCGCAGGGCGAAGTTTGCGTGCAGCGGCGCGCCGCTGATGGCGCGATCTTTGCTCGACGCAAAGACGATCATGTAGCCGCCGGGCGCGACGATCGCGCTGGGAAACGTCCATTTGGCGGGCAGCGCTGGATCGTCGGTGAGTCGCCAGCCGGCGAGATCCACCGGGAACGACGACGGATTGTAAATCTCGATCCAGTCCGACGCCGCGCCGTCTTCGTCGAGCAACGATCCTTCGTTGTCGGCCATGAACTCGGTGATCAGCAGATTCGGCAGGCTTGCGGTGGTGAACGTGCCGGCCGTAGAGGTCCACGTCGCTCCGGCGACGTTCTCGGCTGTCGCGCGGAAGAAGTACTGCGTCTGCGGCGCGAGTCCGGCGACTTGTGCGGCGAATGCACCGAGCGCGGCAGTGCCGATGACCGTGGAGTTGTCCCACGTGGCGGCGTTTTGGCCGGCGTCGTCATCGCCCCAGTAGACCGTGATTGATGGGTTCTGGTCGCCGGTGTCGAGAACCTCGCCGCCGAGCGTGGCGACGTTGGGGCCGACGTCGGTCGCCGCGGAAATCGCGACTTGCGGCGCGGTCGGGACGACGAACGAGCCGCTGTAGGCGTCGAGCGCTGCGCCGTCGACGCTCGTCAGCGCTCCCTGAGCCATCGAAACGGAGTGCGCGCCGCTTGCTAGGACTGGAAGCTCGAAGACGAGAGCGTCCGTGCCCAGCGGCGTGACTCCGGTTGCCGCGATGCCATCGACCGTCAAATCGGCGGCCGCAACCGTTGCGGCGATCACGCTTTCGGAGAACATGACGGTGATCGTCGTCGGCGGCGCGGCGAGGAACGCGCCATCGGCAGGGTCGGTAGCGACGACGCGCAGCGGGGCCGCGCCGGTGCGCACGCCCGAACCGCCGACGAGATTGATCGAGAATGTGCCGCCGCCTTCGTCGACGACGACGCCCGGTGCGCCAGCAAGACCGCTTTCGACGTAGTTCCACGACCGTCCGGCAATTTCGATCGAACCGGCGGTAGCGCGATGCAAATCGAAGAGTTGCTGCGCTTGTGCGAGGTCGTACTTCAATGTCGCTTCAGTCGCCAGGCTTTGCAGCGCCTTGACCTCGGCGGCGGTGCGCGGCTGTTGCCAGAGACCGACGTCGTCGATCAGGCCGTCGAAAAACCATTGCCCGCCGCCGGCGGTGCTGTCGCGATTTCGGCCGATCGCCGAGGCGTTGGCGGAAAGGTCGGTCAAGAAGGACACGACGCCGGACGGCCCGCTCGGGTTGCCGTCGACGTAAAGCTGCGCGGCATTGCCCGCATCGACGGTGACGGCGACGTGATGCCAATTGCCGTCGAGCAAGTTTGTCGCGGAGCTAATCAAGCTGCCGTTGACGGTGCCGGCGCGGACGCCGTAGGCGAGTGTGCCCGTGCCGAATGCGCCGCCGTTGCTAACCCAGAACCGCATCTCCTCCGATCCGGCCGCGCCGTTGGAGACGGTGAAGATCGACAGCACGTCGGTTTGCAATCCGCTCGTGTTGGGCTTCACCCAGGCGGCGATCGTTCCTTGGCCGAGGGTGCCGAACGTCGTGGCGTGCGGGCCGAGATCGATGAACTGGTTGTTGCCGTTGCTTGCGCCGCCGGCGAACTGGGCGGCCTGGCCGAGAATGCCGGCAATGCCGGTCCCGGGGCCGCCGTTCGACTTCGCGCCGTCGAAAGGGCCGCCGATGGCCGCGGCCGTATCGCGAACGACATCGCCGGCGACACTCAAGTCGTCCATCGTCCAATGAGCGAGCAGGTCGCCGGCGAGCATGTGCCGCGATTCCAGACGTTCAAATCGTGTCGAACGTTGCCGTCGCAAACTTCGTGCGAGCATGCGCGTATCTCCGAACAATCGCGGCGAGGCGAGAATGGGCATATCGTGAAACTACGGGCGAAAGAGCATCGGCGCGGCGCGGTTTAATCTCCGCGCCACGCCAAATTGCCGTTCTCTACATCGTTCGTTTGCAACGATTGGTCCTCTCAACCGGCACGTTGGCGAGCCGATTTACGTCGAGACGACCAGACGCAAAGCCCCACCGCCAGCGTCGCGAGCACGAACGTCGACGGTTCGGGTATCGACGCCAGTCGGGCGATTTCGTTGGCGTTCATCGCCCGATCGTAAATCCGCACTTCGTCCATCATTCCATCGAAGAACCATTGTCCGCCGCCGGCGGTGCTGTCGAGGTTGCGGCCGAGCGACAGCGAGTTGAGCACGGAGAAACCATCGAAAAAGGCCGCCGTGCCGCCGCCGCGTAGTTCGCCGTCGATATACAGACTGACGACATCCGACGTCGAAACGGTCACGGCCACGTGGTGCCACTCGCCGTCGAGCAGATCGACGCCCGACGTCGCGAGAGTGGCGTTGGCGTCGCTGCCGCGCGTGCCGTACACGAGATTGCCGAAACCGGTTGTCCCGCCGTTGGAAACGAACCAACGGACTTCGGTCGATGGCGCATTGGCGTCGGACGCGGCGAAGATCGTCAACACGTCGGTCGTCAGACCTTCGGTGTCCGGCTTGATGAAGGCCGCGATCGTGCCTTCGCCGAGCGTGGAGAGCAAGTTGGCGTGCGGGGAGAGGTCGATGTGGTCGTGGAAGCCGTTGTTCGCGCCTCCGGCGAACTGGGCGGCCTGGCCGAATCGGCCCGCAATGCCCGTGGTTGGGCCGCCGTTTTGCTTGGTTCCGTTGAAGGGGCCAAGCGGAAAGCCGGCCGAGTCGACGATCGTGTCGCCGACGACATCGCCGTTGTCCATCGAATAACGGGCCAACAGCGTCGCGCCGCTCGGCGGCGGGGGCGGTGGAGGAGGGGGAGGCGGTGCGCCGAGCAATGTCGGCGTGGTTCGCATCGCATATCCGCCAACGCCGGCGCCGGAGAGCTCGTTGATCTCGTCCTGAGTGAGAATCTGATCCCAAATGGCAACGTCGTCGATCTGACCGTCCCAGAAGTTGGTCGCGGCACCGGAACCGCTACGTCGAGCGCCGACTTGGAAGGTTTGCACGTTGGTCGGCATGGGCGACATGTTGCCGACGCTCGTCCCCTCGAGCACGCCGTTGATGTACATTCTGGCGGGCTGATTGGCTGCGTAGGTTACGAGCACGTGTTGCCAAGCGTCGACAGCCGGGGCGGTCGTGGAAATCGCCTGCCCTGCCGTTCCGCCGGGCGTGCCGTGGATCGTAAAGCGGAACGCATTGTTCTCGGACCAGAAATAGATATTGTCTTCGTGTTCGACGATGCGACGAAGCGATGTCGTGCTGCTATCGGGATTGACCCATGCCGATAGAGTCATCGTGGACAGCCCGCGGAGATCGGACACGTCGTTGCCGAACTGCAGGTAGTCGCCGGTGCCGTCGAGGTCGAGGGCATCAGACGCAACCGTGGCGTCGGCTTGCAGTATGCCGGTCGTGTTGGCGGCGGTTCCGCCGCTGGCGGCGACATTCGAGCCGGCGACGTCGGCGGCGGCAAATTCCCAGGCCGCAAGCAACCCGGCTCGCGCGGCCGGCGCGGCGGCATGCCAGCAGGCGGCGACCGCGATCGCGGCGAACGCCCATCGAATCCACTGTCTTGAGTCTCTCATTAGATCGGCTCCTTTCATCGGGGAGGGAAAATCGTCTGTCGGATTTTTGGTTTTACGATCGTTCGATTACGAGTAGGCGGCCGGTAAACGCAGCGTCACGTGCGGGCGGCATCGCGGCGTTTGGCCCTTCTGTCTTTATGCGGCCTTCATGCGGCACATTCGTGACCGTCGGGGATCGCGAGTGTTACGGGTGTGTCTTGGGCTAAATGCTCGTACGGCTCGCCGTTGGCTTGGGCGGCGAGTATTTGGCCGAGCAGGTCGCCCCGCTCTTGAGCGTTCAAAGTTGGACGCGGATACGGAAAGCGCGGTTGTTCGCCGCGTTTGAGGAAGTAATCGCAAACGGTCACGCCGACGTCGCCCACTTTCCGGCCGAGTTCGTTGGCCGCTTTCGCCGCGCCATCGGCGATGGTCACGCCGCGGCAAATTATGCCGGTCGGCATCGGCGGGATGTCGTGCGCAAGCAAACGTCGCACTTCCGCTTTGACCGCGTCGACGTCGACCGGTATCGCACGGAACGTGAACGCGTCGAGTCCGAGGCCGGCGGCGGCCATCGTTTCCACGATTGCGTCGAGCGTCTCCATGTCGCCGGGAAGCACTTGCTGACGGACGAGATAGACAATTCGGCGAAACCCGCTCCCGAGGAGATACTCTGCCAGGCAGCGGCCGATTTGACGCATGTCGCGACTGAGGTGAGGAAGCGTTTCGACCGACGGATAGAGCGAGCCATAGACGACGGCCGGCATACCACTGGCCGCGATAATTCGTTGTACGGCCAACGGCGCGCGGACGAGTACGAAACCGTCGACTTCGTGCGACCGCAACGCGTCGTCGACTAGCTGCTGCACGTGCCGCGCTTCGTCGTCCGGCGAAAGGAGGTTGATCTGGACGTTCGCGCCCGGCAGACGCCCCTGCAACCCGAGGACGGTTTCGTCAGCGTTCATGCCTTCCGTCGTTAGATAGTTGCGATGGACGAGCAGATGGACGCGGCGGATCGCGGGGTGTTTGGATGTCGATTCGTCGATGCCCTCGGCGACGAATGTGCCCAGCCGCTGTCGCCGGCGAAGCACGCCACGTTTAACGAGCAGCCTAAGCGCGGCGCTCACCGTGTTATTGCTAATGCCGAGCATCCGCGCGGTGTCGCGCAGGGATAGATAGGGGTCGCCGGGCCGCAAGCCCTTGGAGCGGATATCGGCGACCAACCGCTCGGCGAGCGAAACGGTCGTGGGCGTGATGACTTTCGTGGTCACGAGCAGTTTCCGAATAGGGCTCGATTGCGACGCGATCTGGAAAACAGGATAACACGAATAATCTCCAATTGGTAGTATTTTTAGCTCCGGCCCAAGAGGATTACAAAGTCCGCGCGTGAGCCCACTCGCTTACACCCTGAAGAATTTATTGGAGCCCGGCCGACGCCCGCACGGCACACGGGCGACGGCGATCCGCACGGAGCAGGTTTAGCCGGGCAGGCCTCGCCGCCTCGCCTGGCCCGTTTCCCTCGCCACTTGACCGAAACCGTGCTGGCGATAACTTCTAGTTGGTTGCTCGTGTAAGCAAAATCGGGAAGTTCAAGTATGGTCAGCCAGGTTCAGTTTCGATTAGGCGTGAAAACCGACCCGATCGAATATCGCTATTCGCATCCCTGGCTGTTTCGTCTGCTCGCCGACGAAGGCATCAAATTCGTGCAGCTAGGGACGCACTTTGAGCTGTACCAATTGCCCGACCAGTTTTTTACGCAGCTTCGCCGCGAGGCTGAAGACGCCGGCGTCGCCATCGATAGCACGTTCACGGCGCACCGCGAGCTGGGCGGGTTTTTTCGCGAAGAGCCAGGTTACGAGCAGGTCGCCCGGCGAAACTTCGAGCGATATATCGAAGTCGGTGCGATCCTGGGGGCCAAGAGCGTCGGCTCGAATCCCGGCGCGGTCCTTCGCGATCGGATGGAATATAAGGCGCGCGGCATCGCTTGTTACGTCAAGCACATGAAGGAGTTGATGCACTTCGCCAAGGAGCGCGGCGTCGAGTGGCTGACCATCGAGCCGATGTCGTGCCTTGCCGAGCCGCCCACGCTGCCCGACGAAATCCAGTCGATGGGCGAAGAACTGACCGCGTACCATCGGCAGCATCCGGCCACGACGGCCAACGTCGGCTACTGCACCGACATCGCCCACGGTTATGCCGACCGCAATGGGAAAGTGATTTACGATCACACGCAGCTTATCGAAGCTACCGTGCCCTACTTGTACGAGATTCACCTTAAGAACACCGACTCGCGGTACGATTCGACTTTCGGTTTCACCGAGGCAGAGCGGGGCAAGGGCATCATCGACGTGCCGCGGATTCGGCAATTGCTTCTGGACAGAAGCGATCGGCTGCCGGTGAAGGAAATGGCCGGCTATCTCGAAATAGGCGGCCCGAAACTCGGTCGCGACTACAGCGACGACAAGCTCGAAGCGTCTCTCCGCGAATCGCTGCGCTATCTCAAGCGAGCGTTTCTCACCGAACCGTCCGGCGACGCGAAGGGCGCCTCTCGATCTCCCGCGCCGGCAACGGCCGCGAGCAAGTCGAACGGCCGCATCGAAATCGCGCCCTCGATGATGTGCGTCGACGCGCTCAACTTCGAGGCGGAACTGCGACGCGTCGAAGCCTTGGACGTCGACATGCTACATATGGACGTCATGGACGGGCATTTCGTCCCCAACATGCCGCTGGGAATCGGCGTGCTCGAGCGACTCCGTGCCAAAACGACCTTGCCAATCGACGTCCACCTGATGGTTGAAGACAACGACTTTTTCGTCGATCTGCTGCGCGACTGCGGAGTCAATCGGATCTCCGTACACGTCGAATCGTGTCCGCACCTCGATCGAACGCTCGCACATATTCGCGACATTGGCGCCCAGGCGGGTGCTGCCATCAATCCGGCAACGCCCGTCACCGCCATCGAGTACGTCCTCGAGCGTCTCGACTATGTGCTCGTGATGACCGTCAATCCTGGATTCGCTGGGCAGAAGTTGACGCCGGCTTCGATCCGCAAGATCGCCGAGTGCCGCCGGATGCTCGACGAACGCGGCTACGGGCATCTACCCATTCAGGTCGATGGTAACGTCAGCTTCGAGAACATTCCCCCTATGGTCGCCGCGGGTGCCGCAAATCTCGTCGCCGGCACCAGCAGCATCTTTCATGCGTCCGCGAGTTGCCGCGACAATATGACCCGCATGCGCCAGGCAATCGACCAGGGTCTCGCCCAACGAAGCTAACCGCCGGCCGAGCCAATCGATCATGTCTACGTCGTCACCCAAGAAACCCACGATGGACGCCATTGTGCTGCGCGGCGTCTCGGATTTGCACTACGAGCAAGTGCCCGTGCCGGTGGTCGCACCCGGCACGGTCCGCGTGCGGATCGGTTTCTGCGGCGTCTGCGGTTCGGACATTCCTCGCTGTTTCGTGAAAGGGACGTACAGCTTCCCGACCATTTGCGGCCACGAATTCGCCGGCACGGTCGAGGTCTGCGGCGAGGGCGTAAGTCAATTCCAGCCGGGCGACCGAGTGGCCGTGTTTCCGCTCCTGTGGCGCGAAGATCATCCGGCCTGCGAACAAGGTAAGTATGCCCAGTCCGACGGCTACGATTACCTCGGCTCGCGCAGTGACGGAGCGTTCTCCGAGTACGTCATCGCGCCGGAGCGGAATCTGATCCGCGTGCCCGACGGCGTGTCGCTCGAAGAGGCCGCCATGACCGAGCCGGCAGCCGTTGCTCTGCATGCCGTGCGGCGGGCCAACCTGCGACTGGGCGACACCGTCGCCATTTTTGGCCTCGGGCCGATCGGGCTGATGGTGGCCCAGTGGGTGCGGGCCATGGGCGCGTCCACGATCGCGTTGTTCGATATCCAGCCGGAGAAACTCGCCCTCGCGCAAATGCTTGGCTTCGAGCGCGTGTTCGACAGCCGTGAGACCGATGTCGTTAGAGCAATCGACGAACTGACCGGTGGCCGGGGCGTCCACGTCGCGATCGAAGCAGCCGGCGTGCCGCCGACGATGGTCGCCGCCTTGCAGGTGGCGCGCCGCGCCGGCCGCATCGTCTTGCTTGGCAACCCGGTCGCCGACGTCAAGTTGCCAGCCGCATTGATCTCGCAGCTCATGCGCCGTGAAGTCGATATCCTCGGCACTTGGAATTCCGACTTCAGCGTCTACGGCGACGACGACGATTGGCGGACGGTCCTCCAGGCGATGGCCAGCGGAACATTGAATCTCAAACCGCTCATCACGCACCGCGTGCCGCTGTCGCGCGGCATCGCGGCGTTGCACATGATGCGCGACCAGTCCGAGTTCTTCGCCAAAGTGTTGATCCATCCAGACGGCGCCTAACGCCGTCCGCGCGGATTCTTCTCTTCTCACAAACGATCGGAGCAGCGAGTGCAGGGTCTCGTCTATTATCTCGATAAGCCGGGCGGAACCTTCGCGGCGCGGCAGGAGTCGATTCCAGAACTCGCGCCGGGCGAAGTTCGTTTGCGAACCGCGCGCACCTCGGTCTGCCAATCGGACGTCGTCATCTACAAGCAGGGTCTGCCGCGAATCAAGAGCTGGCCCGCGATCGTCCTGCACGAGGCGTGTTGCTACGTCGATGCCGTCGGCGACGGCGTCGAGAGCTTTCGGCCGGGCGACCTCGTCGGTCTCGGATGCGATATTCCCTGCGGCAAAGATGCGTGCATTTATTGCGGCGAACATGGCACGGGCGATTGGACTAGCTGTCCGAACACGCAAGCCACCGGTCACGAGTTCCCCGGCTTCGCCCGCACGTATGCCGTGTTGCCCAAATGGTTCGTCGAGCGAGGTCCGATCGTAAAGTTTCCGCCCGGATTCGACGCCAGCCAGGCTTGCCAGCTCGAACCGCTCGCCTGTTGTCTGGAAGGGATGACGCGCGTCAATCGTTGCATCGAAAACCGGATCGTCGTGCTCATCGGCGCGGGATCGCAAAGCACCTACGCGCTGCAATGCGCCCAGGCGATGCAGGCCCGCAAGATCATTCTCATCAACCGCGGCCAGCAGCGGCTCGACCGCGTGATTCGCGACTTCGGCGACGAGCGCGTCGTCGGCCTCCGCTGGGACGAACGTGTCGTGGAAAACGTGAAGCGGGAATGCCAGCCGTTCAACGAACCGCACTTCGTCATGGTCAACGCTCCGTGTCGCGAGGCCTACGAACTTGCCCCGCAACTTATGGGCTACGGCACGGTCCTCGACGGGCACGCCGGCGTGAAGGGCGCAGGCGGAAAGCCGCGTATCGCCCACGAAGTCGACCTCAACAACGATATTCATTACCGCCTGCAATGTTATCACGCCACCCACGGCTCGAGCATGCACGGCATTCGGCTCGCGCAACAGTTTCTCTCCGAAGGACGCTTGCCGAAGATCGACCTCATGACGAATCCGTCGGAACGTTTCAATCACGTCGACATCCAACGTGCCGTCGAGCGGGCCGCCGAATCGGACAGCTTGAAGGTCATCGTCGATTGGGAATAGCCGGAGATCGGCGCGAGAGCGCATCGCGTCTTTCGCTACCGCCGCTACTGCATCGGAGCGGTTTGCTCCTCGCGGTTTGCTCCTCATGGTCCTCTAGATCGCGGGCCGATTCGCAGCTACTTGTGCAAAGTCTGGCGAGTCATTGCAGAACGTGGCGAAAGGAATTGCGAAAAAATGCACCGAAGCGGCAGCGGTGCGTCAACCGCGACGCCGTTTGACCACCGAAAAGGTGAGTTGTTCGAGCTCGATCGCCAAATCGACGCCGACCGTATTGACGCTTTCTGGCAAGGCGATCGTCACCGGTGCGAAATTGAGGATTCCTTCCAGTCCGGCGGCGACTAGTCGATCTGCTACGCCCTGCGCTGCGGTTGCCGGGACTACGATCATGGCGATCTTGATCCCTTCGGCGGCCACGACCTTTTCCAGATCGTCAAAGTGATAGACCTGCACGCCCTCGATTACTCGGCCAATCGTCGCCGAGTCGATGTCGAACACTGCCACGATGCGGAACCCCTGCCGAGCAAAGCCTTTATAGCCCAGCAGCGCGCGACCGAGGTTACCGGCACCGACCATTGCAACGGGCCAACCACGGTCGGTGCCGAGAATTCCCCGGATCACCGGAATCAGTTCTTCGCAGCGATACCCGATGCCAGGATGTCCAAACTGCCCAAAATACGCCAAGTCCTTGCGGACTTGGGCGTCGCTAAAGCCGAGCCGCTGCCCTAGGCCGCTGGAACTGGTCGTCTGTTGGCCGTTCCGAACCAGGTGCTGCAACTCGCGCAGATAGAGGCTCAATCGGCTAATCACCGCTTTGGGCGGCGTTTCGTCGGGCTTCGCGGATTGGCTCTTTCGCGAGGTCATCGGGCGGGGCGGAGTTTCGTGCATTTGGCCAGGCAGTCGGCAGCGCGAAACCTTTCGCGTGGCAACGGCGGCGGAAGTTGCACACTGTAAAGAATTTGCGCCGCGGACTCAAGCGAGCGAGGGGCGGCCAAGAACGCCGCATCGGGCACAAATGGCTCGGCGGCTGGACGCGGAAATGGAAGCTTTGCCGTTAGATGGGCTAACGAAAAATGCCCGCTGTGGCGATGCCCTGGCCTGACGCGGTTGGTGGGGCGACAGAGGGGTGACTCTGCGCCAGGCCAGGGCTTCGCCACAACGGGCGTGTGATCGTGCGAACGGGGAAAAACGCCAACTTCCCGACGACGTGGGCGCGACGCCGGCAAGGCGGCCGAGGAATTCGCGAAGTTGGCGTTTCCTCGTCGCACACTTGTATATCCGTTTTCCCCGGATATCCGGTCGCGAGAAGTCGACGACTTTCTGGCTAGCCGTCGAGGAGTCTATTGGCGAGTTGCGAACGGATAGCGCAACGGACGCGGCGAAATTTGAGTTTGGCCGAATTTGGTCGCGCGTGCGGACGATTCGGCCGTCGGCTGCCTTGCGGCTCTCTCACAGCTCGCGCGGATAGATCGTTTCGACGAGCCGCCACTGCGCCCGCGATGCGACGCTGGATCGCCAGTCCACCGCGTCACATTCGAGCAGTGCGGCCGTGGCCGTCTTCATTTCGATCGATTCGCCCGTGAGCCAATGGACGGAATGCTGCCACCCCGGATTGTGGCCGAGCGCGAGGACGACGGTCGCGTCGTCGATGACGCAATGCAATGCCTCGCGGAGATCTTCGATCGAAGCGTGGTAGAGCGAAGCGAGAAAATCGACGCCTCCGGCGGGCGGCAGCATGGCTTGCATTAGCTCGAACGTTTCTCGCGTGCGACGAGAATCGCTGGACAAGACCGCGTTCGGCGACCAGCCAAGCTCCACCAGCCGTGCCGCGACGCGCGGGGCATCGCGGCGGCCGCGGTCGTTGAGCGGTCGATCATGGTCCGACTCTGCGGAGCTGCCCCACGAACTCTTGGCATGTCGCATGACGATCAAACGGCGATTCATGGCTCCGAGTTTACGCCGCCGCTGGGCGATTGGCGAGGTATCGAAGGCACGGTGTCAGCGATTTTGGAACGAAACGGCGAATGTCGGCATCAACACGAAAACGATCTGGCCGCCAGCGCCGCGGTACGTTCCGCGAGCGCTTGTCCGTCGGCGTGGCGATCGAATCGTGCGTTCCTTCTCCCTAATTGCAGGGGTGGAGTTGCCCCACGCGTCGCGAGCAGCGGCTAGAGCCCTATGTCTGTGCGGAGTGCAAGTTATGTGAATTTCGTTTGCGCAGACGAAGCGTCGACTGGTCGCCGAGGTAATCAGCGGGTAAAACGGCGTTTTCTCGCGAGCATTTCGCGTATTTTGTTTCTGCGCTGTGCGCGTCGGGTGGCCCCGCGATCGCCTGCGCCGCAATCCTCGGTATCCTTCGTCGCTAACTGTCGACGCAATTGAAAGGAATTTGCAATCATGGCAAAGCAAGCATCCGCCCGGCATATACTCGTCAAGACGCAGGAAGAGTGCGAGGCCCTCAAGCAGCAAATCGAAGGCGGCACAGCGTTCGCCGACTTGGCCAAGGAGCACTCGCAGTGCCCTAGCGGCAAGTCCGGCGGCGATCTCGGCTCGTTCGGACCAGGGCGAATGGTGGCCGAATTCGACGCGGTCGTGTTTAGCGCGCCGGTGAACGAAGTGCAGGGGCCAGTGAAGACGCAGTTCGGATATCATCTGCTGGAAGTGACGAGCCGCACGGACTGAGGCTTGCGTCTTTGTCGTTCGCCCTCGTGCGAAGGATCGCCGTTATGTCGTCAGATGCTCGAAAGTCTTGGCGCTTGCCGCTAACGCCGATTGTGGTTGCCGTACTTTGGGCGGCGCTCAACGGCGTTTGTCAATCGATCGATTGGAGCGACGGGGCTTATCCTTATCTGATTCTCCTTTCGTCGTCGATGCTCGCGGTGGTGGTGCTGGCCGTTTGGCCGGTGTCTCTTCGCCGGGCGCCGAGATGGCTGCGTTTCGGGCCCGTTGTGGCGCTCGTCGCCGCGGGCATCGCTCTGTTTTCTCTATTCAAAGTGTCGCACGACGGCGCGATGCGGTTGATCTTCGACTACCGCTGGAAGGCGGGCGACGAACGGCTGGCATTGGACGAAGACGTCAAAGCCACGGCTACCGAGGGGATGGTCGCGCCGACGGCGAGCGACGGCGATTTCCCGCAGTTCTTGGGGCCGAATCGCGACGGCGTCGTGCATCATGTAAAGCTCGCGCGCGATTGGGATGCGCGGCCGCCGAAGCTACTGTGGCGACAGCCGATTGGCGTTGGCTGGTCGGGGTTCGTTGCCGTTGGACCGTGGGCTGTGACGCAAGAACAGCGCGGCGGGGACGAGATGGTGACGTGCTACGACGTCGAAACCGGCTCGCTCCGATGGTCGCACTCGAACGACGTTCGCTTCACGAGTGTGCTCGGCAACGACGGCCCGCGTGCCACGCCAACGATTCGCGAAGGAAAGTTGTACGCGGTGGGAGCGACGGGCATTTTGGATTGCATCGACTTTTTGACGGGCAAACGGCTGTGGAGTCGCAACATCGTCGACGAGAACGGTGCAGAGGTCGACAATTGGGGCAAGAGCGCGTCGCCGTTGGTCGTCGACGACATGGTCATCGTCAGCGCCGGTGGCAGCGACGGACGGTCGCTCGTGGCCTACCGCAAGGAGACTGGCGAGAAACTGTGGAGCGGCGGCGATGATCGTTCGGCGTATGCTTCGCCGACGCCGATGACGCTCCACGGAATGCGGCAGGTCGTCGTGGTGAACGAGGACTTTATCGTCAGCCACGAACTGGCTTCGGGCGCGGTGTTGTGGAAGCACGATTGGCCGGGCAAGAGCGACGCGAACGCCAGCGCGAGCCAGCCGCACGCGATCGGCGGCAATCGTATATTTGTATCGAAGGGCTACGGCATCGGGGCGCAGGTGTTTGAAGTCCGTCGCGAGACGGATGGAGCGTGGTCGACGAGCCGGCCGATTTGGCCCGACGCGAACACTGGCCGGCGCGTGCTGAAGACCAAACTCTCGAACGTCGCCATCCGCGATGGATTCGTTTATGGACTCGACGATGGAATGCTCCAATGCGTCGAATTGTCGACGGGCAAGTCGCGTTGGAAGCGAGGTCGCTTTGGCCACGGCCAGCAGCTTTTGGTCGACGACCTCCTGTTGGTTATGGCGGAAAACACCGGCAAGCTGTCGCTCGTCGAGGCGACGCCGGAAGGCTTGCGCGAAAAAGCCGAGTTTCCAGCACTGGGCAGGCGAAAGGCGTGGAACAACCTTTGCCTCGTCGGGCACCGACTGCTCGTGCGCAACGACGAAGAGGCGGCCTGTTACGAGCTACCGGTCGCCGAACCGTTCGCCCCCCGCTGAATAGCGGGGTCGATGGCGAAGCGCACGACACAATCGAGCGGGGTCCGTCGCTATATTGACACTGCGTCTCAGTTGCGATAGCATGACGTTCGCGTCGAATGATTCGTAGGAAAATGATATCCGGCCGTGGCATTGCTTGCCGCCTCGCCCGACATGTTACGTCATTATTAGCGATCTCGTTGTCCTCACGACGACGACCAAACGCCGACCGAGGTGCGTGCGATGGCCAAACCCCTGTGCGAACTTAAGAAGTCGCTAAAGAAGGACACGAAAGCGTACTCGCTGCTAATTCGCAGCCCGACGCACGTTTGTCGCAAGTGTGGGCGATCGGCGAACAGCAAGCGGCTGTTGTGCAAGCCGACCAAGCTCGATTAGGTGCGTGAGAGCGCCGGCCGACACGGGCTGCTGTCGATCCATGACGAGCGTTTTCAGAATCCACCGTTCTCTTCTCTTGTCGTAACTCGAAGCTCTGGAGTGTTTTCCATGCGTGCCGTTTCTCGCCTCGCGTTGCGACTGGTAGCCGTTTTGGTTTGCTCGCTGGTCGCCGCTCCGGCCAGTGCCCATTTCCCGTGGCTGGCCATCGACGATGAAGGCCATGCGTTGTTATTCTTCGGCGAGCATATCGCGGACCGCACGTACCACATGCCCGAGCGGATCAAGGCCGCCAAGGTGTTTCACGTCGACAAGGACGGCAAGCGCGGCGCGATCGAATTGGCCGGCGTCGAAACGGACGAGTTCATCGGCAATCGCTCGGCCGCCAAGATCGCCGATGCCGGTTCGCTTCACTGCGTCGCCGTGTATGGCATCTACGCGAACACGAAGCTCACGTACTACACGCAACACGTGATCGGCAAGGACGGCAGCGCCTGGCCGACCAAACCCGCGGCCGACGTCGCCCTGCAGGGCATCGCCAAGAAGGAAAAGGAGGGCGTGAGCTTGCAAGTATTCTGGCAAGGCAAGCCGCTCGCCGACGCCAAAGTGCAACTCTTTTGCGACGATGGGCACGAGGAAGGCACCGCCACGACGAACCCCGACGGCGTCGTCACGTTCACTGCCAAAGAGGTCGAAGACGGCCTCAACGGCTTGCTCGTCGGCTATGTCGTCAAAGACAGCCCCGGCGAACTGGATGGTAAGAAGTACGCCGGCGAATCGCACTATCTTACGATTACGTTCGTCGATTGAAGCTACGTTCGTAGATCGAAGTGTTGCCAGCGTGGCGTGCCCTACTTTGGCAGCTTGGCATCGTCGGGGATGTCCGCTCGGTCGAGCTTTTGCGCTTTTTCGAGCAGCGCGACCAATTCGGCGGTTCGCTGCGGATCGCTTTGGGCCAAGTCGCGCTTTTCGGATGGGTCTTCGGCGAGATTGAAGAGCTCGCGTTTGCCGTTGCGGCGTGCGATCAGCTTCCAATCGCCGTGGCGAAGTGCGTCGCTCTTGTTGTACGCCCAGTAGATCGTCCGCGGCTGGGCGGTTTGCTTTTCGCCGGTCAGGTGCGACCACATGTCGCGGCCGTCCCACCGCGGGTTTTCCTCGAATTCGTATCCGACGAGATTCGTCAGCGTCGGCATCCAGTCGACGGCGTGCATCACGGCGCTCACTTTGCGCGGGGCGAGCTTGCCGGGCCAGTTCACGAACGCCGGCACGCGAATGCCGCCTTCGTAAAGCTGGCCTTTTTGACCGCGCAGCGGCGTATTGTCCGAAAGCACCGGCGTCGGCGCCACGTCGCTGACGTAGGCGTTGCCGCCGGAGAGGAGCCCCCCGTTGTCCGACGTGAACATGATCAGCGTGTTGTCGCGCTGGCCGGTCGCGTCGAGGGCGCGGACCATCTCGCCGATCTTGGCGTCCATCTGGGCGACAAACGCGGCGAACCGCCGGGCGGAGTCGTCCTTCTTCGCGTTGTCGTGGAAGGTTACGCCGTCGTAGATTTTCTTGAACTCGTCCGGCGCGTCGATCGGAATGTGGACGGCTTGAAACGGCACGAAGACGAACCACGGCTGTTTCTGGTCGCGTTTCTGCTCGCGAATCCAAGTTACGGCCTGGCTCGCGACCAACTCCGTGGCATTTCCCTTCTCCTCGAACAACTTTCCGTCGCGGTGCCACGTCTTGGCATACGGCCCGGCGCGGTATTGGTGCGTCCAAGGGTCGACCGCTCCGGCAAGCGAGCCGTAGGTGTGGTCGAATCCGTAATGGTTCGGGCCCCACTTGGGCAGCACGCCGAGGTGCCACTTGCCGCTGAGGTACGTGGCGTAACCGAGCGACTTGAGCGCGGACGATAGCGTGAGCGTGTCCGGCGGCAGGGCGCGGAGATTGCTCGGCGCAAGGCAGTGCGGACCGAAGCGGCCAGGATATCGGCCGGTGAGCAGCGCGACTCGCGTCGGCGTGCAGACGGGCTGGACGTAGTGCTGATCGAGTTCGACGCCCTCGCGGACGAGGCGATCCATGTGCGGCGTGCGGATTTTTTCCGCCCCGTGCCAACCGACGTCGCGCCAGCCGAGATCGTCGGCCACGATCAGCAGGATATTTGGCGTCTTGGCGGCGATTGCCTCGGTCGCGGCGGCCGGTCTTGGCCACGCCACGAGGAGGCCCGCGGCGATCGCCAGAATGGAGCACGACGCGATGGACATCGTTGGCCATGCCCGACGAACTCGCATGGGCGGCAACGGCGGTTGAAGCAAAGTTTCGCGGCTCGACATCGGCAATACTCCCTTCGGGCCGTTACTACGGCGAAATATGAATTGGAATTACGCCCAGTATCGATGGGCGGCGCGGCAGCGTCAAATCCGCCCGCGAGCTACCGTACCGCGATGCGGCGGGTTAAGATCGTGGGGTCCGTTGCGGCTCGCATTTGTCTCGCATGGCGTGGAATTAGCCAAGAGAGCCGCCGCCGCGCAATCCTCTCTCGATAGGACCATTGCCATGAATCGCCACCGCATCGCTTCGCTGGCCCGGCTCTTCGGATTTGCCCCGACATTCGCACTGCTCGTCATCGCCATCTTCGCCGCGGCCGCACGATCGGACGAACCGCAGTTCAAGCCGTTGTTCGACGGCAAGACGCTCGACGGCTGGACCGTCACCGATTGCGAGGCCACGGTCGAGAGCAGCGGCGTGCTGCTCCTCAAGGACGGCAACGGCATGGTCCGCACCGACGCCAAGTACGCCGATTTTGTGCTCGAATGGGAATGTCAGCCGGTCAAAGAGAAGGCGTACGACTCCGGCGTGTACGTGCGGTTCGATCTGCCGTATCCGAAGGGCCGCAACTGGCCGTCCAAATATCAGGTGAACCTCAAGCAAGGCGAAGAAGGCAACGCCAACGATCTCAAAGCCACCAGCACGGGTCTCTTCAAGCCCGCCGAGTGGAATCACTTTCGCCTCTCGGTCTACGGTACGAAGGCGGAACTAGCGATCAACGGCAGAGCTGCCTGGAAGGCCGACGGCATCAAGGTGAAGGAAGGCTACATCGGTCTGCAATCCGAGACACCCGCCGGTGGGCAGTACCGCTTTCGCAATATTCGGATTGCCGTGACGAAACCGTAGTTGACCAGTGACGCCGCGGTCCGAGGCCCGCAATAGAATCGCCACATGACGACCGCCGCCGACCACCGATTCGACAACCGCCTCGACGACCGACTCGACCGTTTCCCCGATCGCGCCGCGTCCTGGCAACTCCGTACGCGCCGTCTCGAATTCGCGCGTCGGCCGCTGCTGATGGGCGTCGTCAACTGCACGCCGGATAGCTTTTCTGACGGCGGTCAATTCTTTGCCCCGCAAGCGGCTATCGACCATGCCCGGAGGTTGCTCGACGAAGGGGCGGACATCATCGACGTTGGCGGCGAAAGCACGCGGCCCTACAGCACGCCCGTCGATGCCGACGAGGAACGGCGTCGCGTGATGCCGGTCGTCGAAGCGCTGTGCTGCGATTCCAACACCGCGGGAACCCACGCCGCGGGCGCCACTGGCTCCGGCAGTGCTACGCCGCCGATCAT
>JAJDEG010000318.1 GCA_029259895.1 Planctomycetota bacterium | reverse complement strand
CGGCGTCGGACTGGCGCTCAAGCGCGAACTGCCCGGCGTCGAGGTGATCGGTGTCGAACCGGAGCATGCTGCGAAGTATTCCGCCGCGCTGGCGGCCGGACATCCGGTCGACGTGGCGCCTCTGCCGACGCTGGCCGATGGGCTGGCGATCGCCCGCGTCGGCGCGAACGCATTCGAGATCGCGCGGAATTGCGTCGACCGCGTGGTGACCGTCGACGAGGAGTCGATCGCGCTGGCCATCGTACGACTGATGGAGATGGAGAAAAGCGTCGTCGAGGGCGCGGGCGCAGCGTCGCTCGCGGCGCTGCTGTCTGGCAAGCTGCCGCATTTGGTCGGAAAGTGCGTCGTGCTGCTGCTGTGCGGCGGCAACATCGATCTGGCGATTCTCAGCCGCTTGATCGAGTCCGCACTCGTCGCCGACGGACGACTGACGCGGTTTACGGCCATCATCAGCGACCGGCCCGGCGGATTGGCGCGACTGGCCAGCGTGTTGGCCGAGGCGGGCGCGAGCATCAAGGAAATCACGCACGATCGAGCGTTCGCCGGACCCGACGTAACCGCCGTCCGTGTGTCGTGCGTCGTCGAGACTCGCGACCACGCCCACGTCGACGAACTGTTCGCTCGAATCGATGCCTGCGGAATTCGTCACACGCGATAACCGGCGGCGCGAACCAGTCCTTTTGGGTATTCGCGGCGGATTTCGCCCGAGGCTGGCGTGTCGATGCACGCCACGCCGCGGCTCGTTGACGTCGCCAAGCGACCAACTAGCATGGAATGTAGGGTCGAGATGCATCCTTCGGCCGGTCTTCCATTGACCGCACATCGGTCCGCGCGATTCACAGCAACGATACGCCCTTTAGATTCCATGTTGCCCGAATTCCCAAATCACTTCGCGTTCCCGAAACAGTGTGGCAAACGCCCGCCGATGCGTCGCGCGTGTGTCGCCACCGTCGTTGCTGCGTTGGCATGCACGATCGCGACTTTCGACGACACGCCCGTTCGCGCCGAATCGCCCGTGTCGAGCGAACAAACCGCAACGAGCCAACGAACCGAGACGACAAGACGTACCGTCCCCGCGCAAACCGCCGTCCTGCGTAGCGAACCGGACGCACCCGTTCGCGCTCGTCCCGTCGATTGGTCCGGCTATCGCGGCATCCGCCGTTACTCGCCGTACTACTATCCCGCCTACGCTTCGTACCGGCCGTACTACTACGGGCACTACGCCTATCGCCCCTGGTACGCGCGGCCGTATGCGAATTTCTACGGCTATCCGGCCTACGCACCGCCGTTCTACGCGACAAGAGGCTGGTATCGCGGCTACGCTCCATACGCCGGTCCGTATGCTTGGCACGGCTTCTATCCGCCGGCCGTCTACCCGCCGGTCGTCGTTTCGCCGCAGGTTTCCTGGACCGCGCCCGCCGCGGCTGCCGATTACGCTGGATGTATCTATTGGTAGCGCTCGCCATGCGACGCTAGCACTGCCGGCGACAGCCCATCCGAGCTGCCGCCGCCGTGCCGCGCGTTGCGTCGTCCTCGTATCGCGATTGGGGAAAGTCATGCGTAGAGACCGCTTCGCAGTCGGCCGGAATCTGCTGACGATGTGCGTCGGACGACCCGTCGCCCTACCCGTCATCGCCGCAGTCGCCGGCATCTTGCAAGCCACCGCACCCGCGGCGGTTTCCGCGGCCGAACCGCCGACATACCGCACGATCGCGCCGATCCAGGCTCGCCCCAAACATGGCGAAACGCGATATCGCGCCCAGATAGAGCAGCTTCCGGCTCAGCCATACGCCTGGGGCTGGTTCGGCGCACGGCCCCGTACGCAAGGCGCATGGCAACGCGGACACTATGGCGAAGTGCGCTTCTGGAGCCGCACGGGCTGGTAACGATTCGCCCCTACCGCTTCGGCGGAGTCGTCTTCGACGCCGACGCGGTCTTCACCAGCTTCTTAATTTCGGTCTCCAGCTCGCTGATATGCACGTTGCGGTTGACCACCGTCCCGTCCTTGTCCACCAGCATCATCACCGGCAGCGTCACGATTCCCATCTCGTTCGCCAGCCGGTTGTTCTCCAACCCGCCGGTCTCGTAAAGCTGCGGCCAAGCGAGCGGCTGCCGGTTAAGCTGCGATGCCATCGTCTCGGCGTTGTGATCGACGCACACGCCCACCGGCAGAAAACCCTCGCGGGCGTACTTCGTATAAAGCTGCGAGAGCGGCTTGAAATCCTCGATGGACGGATCCGAATAACTCGCCCAATAGTGAACCAGCACGATCCGCCCCGACAGCGCCGAGATATCGAGCGTCTTGCCGTCGACCGTCCGGCCGCGCAGCGTCATCTTCTTCCCCACCGATTCCAATCGCCGCTTCGCCCCGGCCGCCTTATCGGCCGCGCTGCTCGAAGCATAGTCCGTCGCGATCTTCCCATACCACGTCGCCGCTTCCGTCTCCTTGCCAGACGACTCCAGCGCGATCGCCAATTGCAACGCCGCATCCGACGCATCCGGCGACTGCGGAAAGTCCTTGACGAACGTCGTAAGCGACTCGACCCACGCCGCCTGCACCTTGGCGATGTCGGCGTCCGGCGATTGTAAATCCTGGCCATACTGCGCGGTCGCCAGCCGGAACGTCACATACGCCGTCAGATCTTTGTCCGCCTGCTTTTCAATCTTCGCCAGCAGCCCTTCGAGCTGCTTGATTCCGTCCGGATACGTGCCAGACTGCACCGCCAGACTCACCATGTCGGCCATCTGCCGCGTCCACTGCGCCCGTTCTTCGGCCACCTTAGCGCCATCGATCAATCGCACGATCAGCGCCGTCCGCCGCCCGTGTAGCGCCGCCTGTTGCGCCGGCGCGGCTTCCGCCAATTGCTTGTCGATCGCCTGTAGCTCCGTAACGATCTCGCGGACCTTCTCGTCGATCTGCGACGTCGTCGGCAACGTATCGCCCGTTGCCCGCAATTCCGGCCGGAAGAAGATCGACGACGAAGCCACGTCCCCCGCCTGTCCGCTCAGCACCTGCGGCGCGTCGACCAATCGCCACGCCGGCCCGACTTGAATCATCGTGCCGATCAGCAGATGCTCGAACTTGCCGGCCGTCTCCACCACCGCCGACACGTTTTCGTAAACGATCGTGTCTTTCGTCGATCCGTCCGTTCCGCTCGGCACCACTCCAGGCTGCGTCGCGCCGAAGTGCGACCATTTCGTCTCGGCGGTAATCGCCTGCTGCCCCTTGAGCAGCGCGCCGAACGCGGTCCGCGCCTTGCCCAGTCGTGTGACCACTTCCTCCCGCCGCGCCTCGCCCAATCCCAACCCAGCCAACTCATCTTCGCCGAGCAATAGCGCGGCAAACCTCTTTTGATCGCCCGTCGCCAACGCCGTTACGATCTCGCGCGAAACTTCCTCCGCCGAAATCATCTTCCACGAATCGATCGAGCGGTCCTCCTTGTCGTCGATGCCCCATCGCGTGCCGGCCGTGTTGAACCAGCGATACTGATCGGCCTTCAGATTGAAATCCGAGTCGATGTCGCGATACACCTCCAGCCCGTCGTTGTAGTAACACCACTGGTCGATCTGCCCGTCGCCGTTGGTGTCCAAAAACCGCCGCAGCGGCTCGCTGGCCGGACCGAACACGGCCCACCCGGTCAGCTTGTCCTCCTTCACGGCCGCGATCGTACACTTCGCCACGTCCTTGGCGTCCGGCACGTCGTAGTTCACGCCCTTCTGAATCGGCGTCAGCTTGAGCGCCTGTTCCGCCGTCGGGTCCGCCGCCGATAGCGTGCCGCTCGCCCCGCCCACCGCCGCCGCCACAAACCCAGCAACAACCAACCGACGTGTCCAAACTGAACGATTCATCGCATTATTTCCTAACGGCAAGTGTCTCGATTTATCCTTCACGAACCCAAAAGCGCATCCCGCATGCCCGTAGGGTGGGTCGAACGAAGTGAGGCCCACCAGTGCCCTCGCCCCAGATCGCTCGGCAAACACCTTCGCCCACGCGGCGCAATCGTCCCTTCGGATTCACCACCGCCGAGAGTGTACCGACTACGCCCGCCGCGGCAGAGACCAGCCTGAGGGCAACGCACCAGAGCGAATGAATGCGCGACAATCGCCGTGCTCGCCACGCCGTAATCTGAGCAATTCGCACAATCTGCGTCGTCCCACGTCGCCGCGACGAGTCCGAATTATTGAACAAATCGCTGGGGGGCCCCAGTACCTGCGTTCAATATATCCCTCTGCCGGCCCAAGCGACCGTGCGCAAAGTTTATTCTCATGACGAACGGTCGATGGTCCGGAAATCAAAAAAATTCCGCGCGTCGCGCATGCACTCTCGCCGGCATCGGCCAGCGAACCCTCACTCCTACCAGAAAAGCTGGCCTGATTTCAATGGCCAAAATCCCGCAATAGCCCATACGCCGCACGTTGTGCGGCAGTCCTGCATGTTGTGTGGCGGTCTCCCTTGCCCCATGTTGTGCGGCGGTCTCCCGACCGCCGCACCCGCCCGACCGCCAGGTCTCCCCGCACCGCACGCGACGGCTCACTTACTCCAGCGGTGGGAAACGGCGTTGGGCGATCCAGATTCGATTCGCTCGTCGGGTAACTCGGCGTGCCGGCAGTTCGAGGATGGACGGTATTCGCATCGAAAGGGTGATCGTGTGGCAGGGCGGAACGACTCAGTGCTTTTTTGGATCCATTCGGCGCATCCGTGTTGCAATTGGGCACTCGCGATTGACCTGGGCATCGCCGATGCGTACCGTTTCGCCTTCTTCAATTCGAGTGTTTCGGTGCTGATAGGTGAACGCGTATGGCAACGGCGCAAATATCTCAGCCTCGCAGGTGGTGGGCACGCTCGCGTGCTTGGGTTGGAATTACGATCATTGCGCCGTTCGCCGCGGCGGGACTGTTCTCGTCGCCGTTGGTGCTGCACGAGACGTGGTATCACTGCTATCTGGAAATGGCCGGATGGCTGTTCTTTCTTGCTGGCGTGCTCGTCCGCTGGTGGGCGACGCTGTACATCGGCGGACGGAAGTATCATAAGCTCGTGAGCGAAGGGCCGTATTCGATTTGCCGCAATCCGTTGTATCTCGGTACGTTCTTCCTCTGTTTGTCGATCCCGATGTACTTGGGCAGCCTGACTTTCGCCGTCGGACTGGCTGCGGCAAGCATCTTCTATCTGGCGGCCACCGTGCCGGTCGAAGAAGCAAATCTGCGCGCCCACATTGGGCCCGAGTTCGACGAATACTGCCGCCGCACGCCGCGATTCATTCCCAACTTTCGCCGCTATACGTCGGCCCGCTACGTCGAAGTCGACACACACGGACTACTCGCGGAAGCGTGGCGGGCGTCGCGTTATCTGTGGATTCCGGCCATCTGCGAGGTAATCGCGTATGCTCGCGACGAAGCGTGGTGGCCCCATCATTGGCACCTGCCTTAATGGGCATTTACCCGCGGCACGTCGTTGTCGAGGTCTGCAAGGTCTTCGCCGTGGCGCTCGCGGCGGCAACCGGCCTGATGCTGGTAGTCGGCGTGCTACGAACGGCGCTGGAGCACGGGCTGGGAATCGCCCAAGTGATTCCGCTGCTGCCTTACGTTCTGCCCGACGCGATGCGGTTTGCCGTGCCAGGGGCGGTTCTGCTCGCCGTTTGCAATGTTTACGGCCGATTGTCGGCGGGAAACGAGTTGATCGCGCTACAAGCGTTGGGCGTAAACCTGAACGTGGTCATATGGCCGACGCTGGTTTTGGCCGTCGTGATTAGTCTGGCAACCGTGTTTCTCAACGACGACGCCGTCTGCTGGGGCCACGAAGGAATCGAGCAGCAAGCGGTCGCCAGCGTCGACGAGATCATCTACGGCGTTCTTCGTTCGCAGCGGAATTTCGCCAACGATCGGATTTCCATTAACGTGGCGGCCGTCGATGGACGGCGGTTGATGGCACCGATCATCTCGCTTCCGGCGAGCCCGTCGATGCCCTCTTGTACGATTTCAGCCGCCGAGGCCGAGCTTTGGACCGATGAGGACGCCGGCGACTTACGGATCGTGTGCCGCGACGGCGAAATTGCGACCAACGGCGATGAGGACAAGCACTGGTCGGCACGATTCCCCGATACCTTCGAGCAGCGGATTCCGCTCGAAGCCGCGCGGCACCGCAGCCGGTCGACCGCGCCGGCGTGGATTCCCTTGCGGGAGATTCCCGGAGAAATCGCGCGCCGCGAAGCCGCGATGGACGGCCGCCTCGACGGGATGGCTGCCCGCGTCGCCGGCGAATTGGGCGTCGGCGATTTCGAGGAACTGCTCGGTCCGCGGTGGCGAGCCGACGAGCAACAGTTGATCAACGAGCGCGGATACCTGCACCGCCTTCGGACCGAGCGGCCGCGGCGTTGGGCGAGCGGATTCAGTTGCCTATGTTTCGCGATGATCGGCTTGCCGCTGGCGATTCGATTTCGGACCGCCGACTTTCTCACCACCTTCTTTCTCTGCTTCTTGCCGATTCTGATCGTCTACTACCCGCTGCTCGCATTCGGCATTGACGCGGCCAAACGCGGCACGCTGCCGCCGGAGATCGTCTGGACGGGCAATCTCGTCGTCGGAAGCGTCGGCGCGTGGTTGATTTGCCGGGCGAAGCGGTAGCGCGTGCATCACGGATCTCACTGGCGACGACGAATTACTCCTCGTTGTGCGGCGGTCTCACTTCTTGTGCCGCGGTCTCACATGTTGTGCGGCGGTCTCCCGACCGCCGCACCAGCCCGACCAACAGGCCTCCCTCAGCGTCGCCTCGCGCGCTCCCAGACCACCGCTGACGCTACCCCCCGTCGGTGAGTCGTCTATTCTCGACGCCGGGCGCGTCGCGACCTAACATGGACTCGCGTCAACTTGCCGAACACGCGACTCGCTCCGCGATGTTCGTTAATCGTCAGGCCTCGTCTGTGGATTTCGCATGATTGACTTATCGCGATTCGCAATTCTCGTCGCAGCATTGACGACAACTTGCGGTGGGTGTAACCCGCCTTTCACGGAGACGAAAACGCCAAGGGTCGTCGCGACGTTTTTCACGAAAGACGGCTCCCTAGTCGTCGGTGCGAGAACGGAAAACCCCATCGAAATCCGTAAACGCCTTTGGGACGGCTCGAGCGTGCGGACGATTTTTCCCGGCACAACGACCGCGTTTCGAGAACAGATCGACGGCCACGAGTTCGTAGGGCTGGTTCTAGCCGGCACGGAACAAGTCAAAGACGAGTACGTCGACGTCATCGGGCGATTCGATGAAAACACCGGCGGCTATTTCGTTCGTGTGAAAACGACGTTGCCGAGCCTCATTGTCGGTAAGTTCGGCGAAGGGCACGGCGATGACGAAGACCCGCGGCTCGGCGTGCAGAAAGAAATCGAGCCGGGCACGCACGAATTCACACTAATGCCGCCGACCACGCCTTAACCATTTTCAAAAGAGAATCTCGTACGATGTCGACTATGCTTCCATCGATCCTCCGCAGCCGACTTTTCGTCTGCCTTTGCTTTACATTTCTCGCCCTCGCTGCGGGCGTACTGTCGAACATCGCCGCGGCCGAAGACTGGCCCACCTGGCGCGGCCCGCGCGGCGACGGCACGAGCACCGAGAAAAACGTCCCCGTTCGCTGGAGCGCGACCAGCGCGGATGCAGCCGACGGCAATTCCGAGCACGTCGCGTGGAAAGTCGCCACGCCCGGCTACGGCCATTCCTCGCCCATCGT
>JAJDEG010000317.1 GCA_029259895.1 Planctomycetota bacterium | reverse complement strand
CATGAGCCAGCCTTTCCACATCCTGCTTTCCTCGGCCGGGCATCGAGTCGAGCGCGTGAGAATCCTGCGTGCGACTCTCGCGGACCTCGCCCTCGATGGTCGGATCGTCGCTACCGATATTTCGCCGTTGTCGGCGGCGCTGCAATCGGCCGACGTGGGCGAAGTCGTACCGCGGTGCAGCTCGCCCGAATTCGTTCCGTCTCTGCTCGACGTTTGTCGGCGACATCGGGTTAAGTTGGTGATACCCGGCATCGATACCGAACTGGCCGTGCTGGCGGCGGCGCGCGAGAAGTTTGCGGCGGAGGGCGTCACCGTGTTGATTTCGTCGCCGGAAACCATTGCGATCGGAGCGGACAAACGGCAAACGCACGGCTGGCTCGTGGAGCGAGGATTTCCGACCGTGCGGCAAGCGACCGTCGCGGAGGCTTGCGATCCTGCGAGTGCATGGCCGTTTCCGGCGATCGTAAAGCCTGTGGATGGGAGTGCGTCGGAGGGCGTCGCGGTTGTGTCGAGCGCCGACGAATTGAAAGCTCATGCTTGCGGCCGCGAGTTGGTCGTGCAAACGATTGCGCGGGGAGATGAGTACACGGTCGACGTGCTGGTCAATCGCGAGGGCAAGTGCGTGTGTGCCATTCCGCGGCGACGGATCGAGGTTCGCGCCGGCGAAGTGTTCAAGGGGGCGACGCATCGACGTATGGAGTTGATCGACGTCGCCAGTCGAATTGTCGAAACTTTGCCCGGCGCTTACGGGCCGCTCAACGTTCAGATGTTCTTCGACGAGACGAGCGGCGCGATATGCGTCATTGAGATCAATCCGCGTTTCGGCGGCGGGTTTCCGCTGGCTTGGGAGGCCGGCGGGAAGTTTCCGCAATGGATTATCGAGGAGATGCTGGGCTTGTCGTCGACGGCATCGGGCGATGCGTGGCGGGACGGGTTGGTCATGCTGCGACATTTCGACGCGGTGTTCGTTGATGCCGCGAGCTTGGACGAGACGGCGGAACGAGTCGATGTGGCTGCTTCGCGTTCGTAACGGCATTCGAGGCGCATGACCTGATGTCCATGTCACTGCTGTCGACCGTCCGCTGCGTCGTATTCGATATCGACGACACGCTGTACCTCGAACGCGACTACGTGCGTAGCGGTTTCAACGCTGTGGACGCCGTCGTTGCTGAGCGGTTCGCGGTGACGGGATTTGGCGAGCGGGCTTGGGAGGCGTTCGAACGGGGCGTGCGGGGGACGATATTCGACGCGGCGCTCGAGCAGTGTGGCGTCGCTGCGTCGGAGGCCGACGTTTCGGCGCTCGTGGGCGATTACCGCCAGCACGCTCCCAACATAACGTTGCTCGATGACGCGGCAGAGTGCCTTTCCCGGCTAGCTGGCTCGTTCGCGCTGGCCGCGATCAGCGACGGTCCGCTCGATTCGCAACGAAATAAGGCCAACGCCCTAGGGCTGGAAAGATGGTGCGATCCGATCGTCCTGACGGCGACGCTAGGTCCCGGCCGGGGAAAACCGCACGTCGCAGCGTTTGAAATCGTACAACGGGCGAGCGGTTATCGTGGAGACCAGTGCGTCTATGTGGGCGACAATCCGACAAAGGATTTTCAAGGCCCTCGAGCGCTGGGCTGGCGGACGGTGCGCGTCCGTCGGCCGATGGGATTGCATTTCGCGGTCGACGGCCCGGCGAAATGCGACGTGGAACTGGCGGACTTGGGGCAATTGGCGAAACTGCTAGGTCTGGCGAGTTGCGGTGAGTAGCGGACCGTGCGTATCCGGCATAGGTCGTCGCGGCCTTCGTCGCTATACTCCCGCACTCTTGAATTCGACCCCAATGGGGACGCATTTGCGCCCCTTTGCAAACGGCTAGGCCCGCGATGATCGGACAAGGACGTCCGTCAGTGTCGCAGCCGCCGCGTGCGAATATTGCGCCGCGGCCGGGAATCGTTCTATGCGCCGCGATGGCTTTGACCGCGGTTTTTGCGGTGGGGGATGTCGCCTTCGCGAGTGGCCCCGATGATCTGCGCGTTCGCATCGCCTGGGGCGGCGGCGCGGCAGTGCAATGGGAAGGCTCGATCGAGCTGAGCGACGGCACTGTATCGCAGGTTGTGCCGCTCGGCGTCGATCCTGACGAAACGGGATCGATGCACAACGAAGGCCGGCGGCTTCGCATCCGGCAGCGAAGTGCGCGGAGCTACGACGGCGTCGACTTTCTTGCGTCGGCATCGTCCGAAGCGACGCTTACGATTCGTCTGAGACCGATTGCGAAAGAGCGGCCCGCCATCGCCGACGCGCCGCCAGGCGACGAAGGGCGCGTCGCGTTCGCGGAGACCATTCCGCTTGGCAAGCTCGTTTCGGAGGTCGTCGACCTTCCGATCGGCGAAGACGGCCAGCGCGTTCTCTTGATGCGATCACCCGGTGATGCGTTGCGCGTTGAGTTCGACGGCAAGCGCGATTCGCTCGTCTGTTCGCCGGGCGAAACGTTGGAGCTGACAGTGCGGCCACACCGCATGCGGATCGACACGGGCACGAAACTGCGTTTTCGCGCGTTGTTGAGCCACGCTCGCGGCGGCGACGAGATTTGGTCGGACGACGCATACCGCGAGGTCACCGCCGGAGGACAGGCCGAGCCGTGGCCGCTGTCGATTCGCGTTCCCGATCAGGCTGGCATTTACGACATTCACATCTCGGCCCACGCCTGGGGCCTGCGCGAACGACTTCTCGACCCTACGAAGCGAATTGGGCTGGGCGCGCCACTGGTGTCGCGCACCGTACAACTGGTCGTTTTCGATGGGCGCCCGGCCGATCGCGCGGCGATCGAGCCACCGGACGTTGCAATGCAAACGGTCGTCGAGCTCGATCCAGCCAATCCTAGTTGGAGGGCGCGTTACATCGCGACGCCCCAGTTGCGGAAGTGGTCGCTGCTGCCGAAGAGTTCGTGGGATCAGGGCCGCGTCGTGCGATGGGAACACCCCGAATTGCGCTCGGCGATGCGGATCGATGCGGACTCGTGGGAAGCGT
>JAJDEG010000316.1 GCA_029259895.1 Planctomycetota bacterium | reverse complement strand
CGCTTCCCGGCAAATCCGAACCGCCGGCGACGCTGGCCGCGGAGGTTCTCAAGCAGATCGACGCTTTGGACGAGGCGTGGGATTTGCGCGAGGACATCTTGAAGGGAATGGAGTAAGTCCTAGGGTTGAAGGTTCAATGACCAGCTAGACCCTTGGGGCGATAGTGGACAGCGTGCTTACGTTGGGTCATTATGCATAGCGCTTCGATTGGCCGGTGCCATTTGGTCGTTGGGCATTTGCCTCGATCGAGCGTAGAACCTTGCTCACCCTCCCGCCTTTTTCCTTTCCTGCCGAGAGATTGCCATGAAATCGCGCTCGCTATCCCGCCGTCAGTTTTTGCGCACTTCGGCCGCCGCGACCGTTGGCGTTGGCTACTTTTCCAGTTTGTCGCCGGCTGCTTCGCGATTGGCCAACGAGAAGTTGAACATCGCCTGCATCGGAACGGCCGGGCAGTCGCGATTTTCGATCGACAACATCAAGGGCGAAAACATCGTCGCGCTGTGCGATATCGACGATCGGCTGTTGGGCAAGGCGGGTGAAGAGTTCGAGGGAGCGGAGAAGTACGTCGATTTTCGCAAGTGCCTCGACCAAGAAAATATTGACGCGGTGACGGTTTGCACGACGGACCATAGTCATGCTCCAGCGTCGATGAAGGCGATCAAGCTTGGTAAGCACGTCTATTGCGAGAAGCCACTGACGCATACAGTCGCCGAAGCGCGCGCTTTGGCGAAAGCCGCGGAGGAGTACAAGGTCGCTACGCAAATGGGGACACAGATTCACGCGGGCGACAACTACCGCCGCGTGGTCGAGTTGATCCAAGATGGCGTGCTCGGGAAAGTGACCGAGGTGCATACGTGGGCGGGGCGAAGTTGGGGCGGCGGCGAGCGGCCGAAAGAGACGCCGCCCGTGCCGCCGTATCTGCACTGGGACTTGTGGCTCGGCCCGGCACCGGAGCGGCCGTATCATCCGACGTATCAACCAGCGAACTGGCGGAAGTGGTGGGATTTCGGCGGCGGGAATATCGCGGACATGGCATGCCATCACATGGACCTGCCGTTTTGGGCATTGGGTTTGACGCATCCGACGACGGTGGAAGCCGAAGGGCCGGAAGTGCATCCGGAGACTTGTCCATTGGGGCTGATCGTGCGGTATGAATTTCCGGAGGTCGAGAAGCGGCCGGCATTGAAATTGACGTGGTACGACGGCGACAAGATTCCGCGGGAGATTCTCGGCATCCGTTCTGGCGGCGGCGGGAATATTTTCGTCGGCGAGAAGGGGAAGATGTTTGCCGATTACGGATCGCACCGCGTGATGCTCGACAAAGACGGCGGGCCGCTGCCGAAGGCGACGAACCCGATTCCGCGGTCAATCGGCCACCACAACGAATGGATCAAGGCCTGCAAGGAAGGCACGCCGACGACTTGCAACTTCGCGTACTCCGGGCGGTTGACCGAAGCGGTGCTGCTGGGGAACGTGGCGTTTCGCGCGGGGAAGAAGCTGGAGTGGGACGCGGAGCTTCTCAAAGCGACGAATTGCCCTGAAGCGGACAAGTTCGTCGATAAAGAGTATCGAAAGGGGTGGGAACTATAAGGAGGCTCGACGATGGGCGTACATCGAACGATGAACCAGGGCCGCAGAAACGAGGCCCTGGCCGTGATGGTGATGCTCGTCGCAGTTGGTTTTGTCGCCGGGCCACGACTGGCTCGTGCCGATGATGCGGCACAGCCGTGCCGGATCGTCGTCGTCGACAAGGAGAATGGCTGGCCGGTGCCGCTCGTTGAGTTGCGGACGACGAATCAGGTGCGGTTTGTGACGGACAATGCCGGCGTGATCGCGATGGATGCGGCGGAGTTGATGGGGCAGGACGTGTGGTTCGGCGTGCATGGGCATGGTTATGGAGTGAAGAAGGACGGCTTCGGCTATCGCGGCGTGCGGCTCGTGCCGAAGGCGGGCGAAACGATTAAGGTCGAGGTTGAGCGGTCGATTGTGGCCAAGCGGATCGGGCGGTTGACTGGCGCGGGGTTGTTCGGTGAGAGCCAGAAGCTGGGCGACGAGAAGGACTGGCGGGACGCGCCGCTGGTGGGTTGCGACAGCGTGCAGAACGCAGTGTACGGCGGAAAGATGTTTTGGGCGTGGGGCGATACGACCTTCGCGCGATATCCGCTCGGCGCGTTTCACATGACGAGCGCAACGACGGCGGTTCGGCCGTTCGATTCATTCCAGCCGCCGCTGCGGCCGAAGTTCGATTACTTTCTCGACGAGCGGCGGCTGCCGCGCGGCGTGGCGAAGATGCCGGGCGAGGGGCCGACGTGGTTGACCGGGTACGTGGCGCTGCCCGATGCGAAAGGAAAGGAGCGGCTCGTGGCATATTATCGCAAGATTAAGCCGCCACTTGAGATCTACGAGGCGGGGCTGTGCGTCTGGAACGATGAGGAGAAGTCGTTCGAGCACGTCAAGACGGTATGGGAGAAATCGTCGGGTAAGCCGCCGCCGGAGTTGAACGCGGAAGGCCATCCGGCGTTCTGGAAGGACGGCGACGGCAAGCGGTGGCTTCTCTTGGGCAATCCGCTGCCGCGGGTGCGGCTGGAGGCGACGTTCGAGGCGTGGCTGGACGTGGAGAAATGGGAAACGCTCCGGCCACAGCAATCGCTCGTAGCGGCGGGCGCGGATCGGAAGGTCGTGCCCCATTCGGGTTCGATCGCGTGGAATGCATTCCGCGGCCGCTGGGTGACGGTGTTTATGGAGAAGTTTGGGAAGCCGTCGGCGTTTGGGGAGTTGTGGTACGCCGAAGCCGACTCGCCGCTGGGGCCGTGGGGACCGGCGGTGAAGGTGCTGTCGCACGGCAATTACACGTTTTACAACCCGCGGCTGCACCCAGAGTTTACGGCGGACGATTCGCCGGTGTTGCTGTTCGAGGGGACGTACTCGATGCAGTTCGCCGATCGGCCACAGCCGACGCCGCGATACGACTACAACCAGATTCTTTATCGCCTCGATCTCGACGACGCGGCGCTCAAGCCGGCTCGAGCGTCTGGCGATTGACCGGCTTGCAAATTGCGTCGGTGTACACTGCCGTTGGCCCAACGTAGGGGAATTCGGTACACTTCCTTCGCGGTTTGAGGGCGGCCTGGCTCGACGACGTGGCTCGACGACATGGCACGGGGCCGCATTTCCTTGCAGACGGCGGAGGATGCGCATGGCTGACGGCGATGTTCCTTGGGTCGAAGGGCACACGATCGGGTCGATGCTGGCGGCGACGATCGAGCGTCACGGCGATCGCGATGCGCTGGCGTTTCCGCAGCTTGGCTTGAAGGTGAGCTATGCGGAATTCGCCCGCCAGGTCGATGCGGCGGCTCGCGGGTTGCTGGCGCTGGGAATCGAGCCGGGCGAGCACGTTGCCGTGTGGGCGACGAACGTACCGGAGTGGGTGGTTTTGCAATTCGCCACGGCGCGGATCGGCGCGGTGCTGGTGACGGTCAATCCGGCATATCGGCCATTCGAACTCAAATACGTGCTGCGGCAGAGCGACGCCGTGGCGCTGTTCTTGGTGCGGGAGTTCAAGACTTCCGACTACTACGCGATGCTGGGCGAGGTTTGTCCGGAGTTGGCGACGACAGAGCCGGGCGGATTTCGTTCGGCGGATTATCCGAAGCTGCGGCATGTTGTTTCGTTCGGCGATGAGCCGCTTGCCGGTGCGTGTACCTGGAGCAACATGCTCGCCGCCGGCGAGTCAATTGCAGCGGAGCGACTGGATGAAATCGCGGCGACGCTCAAGCCGGGCGACGCGATCAACATTCAATACACGTCCGGCACGACGGGCTTTCCCAAAGCCGCCACGCTTAGTCATCGCAATCTGCTGCTCAATGTGTACTACGTCGGCGAGTGCCTGGCGCTGACCGAACGGGACCGCATCTGCATTCCCGTGCCGTTTTACCATTGTTTTGGATGCGTGCTGGGGACGCTTTGTGCGGCGGTGTACGGGGCGGCGATGGTCGTGCCGGCCGAGTTCTTTCATCCCGGCGAAACGCTCGACGCCATCGAGTGCGAGCGGGCGACGGTGCTGTATGGCGTGCCGACGATGTTCATCGCTCAGCTCGAACACGCATCGTTCGCGGGGCGCGACCTTGCGTCGCTGCGTACGGGCATCATGGCCGGCAGTCCGTGTCCGATCGAGGTGATGAAGAAGGTCGTGGACAAAATGGGTTGCCGCGAGGTGACGATCGGCTATGGGCAGACTGAAGCGTCGCCGATCATCACGCAAACGCGCAATAACGATCCACTCGACCTGCGCGTGGAAACGGTTGGGCGGGCGATTCCTGGGGTAGAAGTGAAGATCGTCGATCCGGCAACGGGCGTGACGCTGGGAGACGGCGAGCAGGGTGAGCTTTGCGCCCGCGGGCACGTTGTGATGATCGGCTATTACAACCAGCCGGAAGAAACCGCCGCCGCGATCGACGCCGAGGGCTGGCTGCACACCGGCGATCTGGCAGTACGATTGCCCAACGGCTATTTCCGGATCACGGGACGGATCAAGGACATGGTCATTCGCGGCGGCGAGAACATCTACCCGCGTGAGATCGAGGAGTTCTTATTTCAACATCCGGCGATCGAGCAGGCGGCGGTGGTTGGCGTACCGGACGCGAAATACGGCGAGGAATTGTGCGCTTGGATTAGGCTCAAAGCCGGCGAGACTGCGACGGAGGACGAGATCCGAGAGCTTTGTCGGGCGAATCTCGCTTATTTCAAGGCACCGAAGTACATCCGGTTCGTCGACGGCTTCCCACAAACGGTGACGGGGAAAATCCAGAAATTCAAGATCCGCGAGGCGATGATCGAGGAGCTAGACTTGGAGGAGGCCGAAACCGCGTGACGTTTCGATTGGAATAGAATGAAATCCGCTAGCACCCCGGCCGTGGTGGGGTTATAAAGCGGTTTAGGTTTGGTCGGTCCCTTATCCGACTTGTGCGAAGTTGGCCTGCTTCGCCACCCGTTATCGCGTTGGCACCATGAACGGCGCGGATTCGCCACGAGCCGAGAACCGCACACAGGGGATGCGCCGCATCGTCCCGGTGGCGATTGCCGCGGGCGTGGGGGTCGTTCTATCTCTCGTCGCATATCAATGGGTGCGCGACAACGAATCGCAAAAGATTCAGCGCGAGACAGATCGGTTCGCTCAGCGCGCCACCAACGACGTCCAGCGCAGCATTGGACTCTACATTGCGGCAACGGAGTCGACGGGTGCGTTCTTCAACGCATCCGAGAACGTGGAACCGGGGGAGTTCTCGCTCTTCACCAAGGGCATGCTGGCGAGGCATCGCGGTATCGAGTCGCTTGCGTGGGTGCAGGCCGATTCCGCCGAGCGCGAAGACGCGGACCAGAACCTCTCCCTTCATTACATCGAAGTGAAGTCGGAGAACGCTGACGCCGCCGAGGCAACGGACGTTTCGGAGCAAGTCGCGGCGCGGCGGGAGGCGATGGCGATCGAAGCGATCGAGCGGCTGATCGCCTCACGTGGAGATCGTTTGCGGACGATCCGGCAAGGCGTCGGAGTTGCATTGGCGGAATGTCGATCTGAAGAAGCTGATGTCGGCTCTAAGGGCCATTTTCTCGTGCTGCCGGTGTTCAAGAAAGAGGCGCCGCCTGCCGCAGTCGATGACCGCGCGTCGGCCTACACGTACGCGGTCTCCGATGGCTTCATCGTTGCCGTGTTGCATGTTGGCGGCATGGTCGACGAAGCGCTCGCCGACATGGACGACGACGGGCTGCTCAAGTTTCGGCTTCGCGAGGGGGGCAAGAAAGGCCAGGACAGCATACTTTTTCGATCGGCAGGGTGGGACGACGTCGACGCGATCGAGGATAACGGCGAAAGGCGTTTTGGGAAGTCCTACGACATCGACATGGCCGGCAAGGCGTGGCGGCTGAGGTGCGACGCCAGCCCGGACTTCATCGCGCTGCGGCGCACTTGGACTCCGCTGGGCGTTCTGTTTGGCGGTCTACTCGTGACGGCGCTGGCTTCGGCATACATTCACGCCACGCTAAGCCGAGCGGCTCGCGTGGAAACCCTCGTCGCCGAACGAACTGCGGAGTTGACGCGGGCGAATGTCGATTTGGAACACGCCCGTGGCGAAGCCGAGGCGGCCAATCGGGCGAAGGGCGAATTTCTGGCGAATATGAGCCACGAGATTCGCACGCCGATGAACGGCATCATCGGCATGACGGAACTGGCCCTCGATACGCCGCTTTCGTCGGAGCAACGCGAATACCTGTCGATGGTCCGCACTTCGGCCGATCATCTGCTCGTCGTTATCAACGACATTCTCGATTTCTCGAAGATCGAGGCGGGCAAGCTCGAGTTCAGCGAAGAGGAATTCAATCTGCTCGCCACGCTGGACGACACGGTTGCGACTTTGGCCATCGCCGCGCACGAAAAAGGCCTGGAGCTGGCCTGCCACGTGATGTTGGACGTCGACGAGTGCCTGGTGGGCGACAGCGAACGCTTGCGTCAAGTGCTGATCAACCTCGTCGGGAACTCCGTCAAGTTTACGGACGACGGCGAGGTCGTCGTCCGCGTGCGGCGCGAGTCGCCGCCGAGCGGTGGCCGCGTGTCGCTGCACTTTGAAGTCGCCGATACGGGCATCGGCATCGGCCGCGAACAGCAAAAACTTCTATTCGAGGCGTTTCGTCAGGTCGACAGTTCTCCGACTCGGCGCTTCGGCGGCACGGGGCTTGGGTTGGCGATTTCGTCGCGGTTGGTCGAAATGATGGGCGGACGGCTGTGGGTGGAAAGCGAGTTGGGTAAAGGAAGCGTGTTCCACTTTACTTGCGGCTTCGCGCTATCCGAACGGGCGGTGGTACCGGCGTCGCTGGACGTATCGGCGCTGCAAGGATTGCGTGCCTTGGCCGTGGACGACAACGCGACGAATCGGCGGATATTGCTTGAAACGCTAAGCGGTTGGGGGATGGACACGATCGTCGCCGACAGCCCCGAAGCGGCACTCGCGACGCTCGAGCAGGCGCACGCCAATCAATCGCCTTTCGCGCTGATCATCCTCGACAACATGATGCCGGGTATGGATGGCTTGGATTTGGCGAAGCGCGTACTCGCACATCCGGAATGGGGTTCCGCGACACTGCTGATGCTGTCGTCGGCCGATCGCCGTCGCGACGTGATGCGCTGTCGGCAGTTGGGAATTCACGCCTATCTGGTCAAACCGATCCGCCGCGCTGACCTGCTTTCGGCGGTGCTTTCGGCGCTTGGCCTACGCCACGAGAAGGCTTCTCCGATGTCGCGGCCAGCCGGCCAGCGGACGGACGAAGCCGCGCAGACGCTACGCGTTCTCGTGGCGGAGGATAGCCTCGTCAACCAACGGCTCGCGGCGCGGTTACTCGAAAAACGCGGGCATCGCGCCACGGTCGTGGCCAACGGCCTGGACGCGCTCGCCGCGCTTGAGGCGGAGACGTTCGATGCCGTGTTGATGGATAGCGAAATGCCGAAGATGGACGGTCTGACGGCGACGGCGCGGATTCGCGAACGCGAACTGTCGACCGGCGCTCACCTGCCGATTATCGCCATGACGGCGCATGCAATGAAGGGCGACCGCGAGCGGTTTCTGGCCGCCGGCATGGACGGCTACATCGCGAAACCGCTGCAACCGGCGCTGCTTTTTCAAACGCTCGAGAGCCTCGCATCGCGCGAGGAGAAATCGACGACGTTGCGGACGAACGGTGCCGGCACGCCGCGGTCGTCCTCGCGGAGCGTGTTCGATGCCGTCGGCGCTCTCGAACGTTCGGGCGGCGACGAAACGATTCTCGCCGAGTTGATCGAACTTTTTCTGGGCGATGGCTTGAAGCTCGTTGCCGAAATGCGGACGGCGGTCGAGCAGAACGACGCGGACTCGCTGGAACGGGCGGCCCACACGCTGCGCGGCGTGGTTCGTATATTCGGCGCGCCGCGAGTCTGCGATTTGGCGATGGAGATCGAGACGATGGCCGCCGAAGGTCGTGTCGGCGATGTTCGCCGCTCGCTGGACGCGGTGCGCGACGCCGTCGACGAGCTTTGCGACGCGATGCGCGTCTACGTGGCGGGACAACTCGACGACGTTGCTTCGGCGCGCCGGCGCGGATAGTCGATCGATGTTCGATCTTCGCGCCGCATCGCGATTCAATTCTTTAGAAACGACAGCGATGCACCATAGAACCAGAAGTCGCTGTCCCGGCCTTCGGTCGTCACGTAATACGCTCCGCTGGTCGAGAGCCGTACGCTGGAATTGAGCCAAAAGTAAACGCCGACTTCCGGATACACCGCGGAGAGCCAGCGGTATTCAGAGCTCGTTTCGCCTCGTTCGTCGATGCTGCCATCGTCGTCGTTGTCGATGAAGTCGTCGCGAGCGGGAATCTGGTTTTCGCTATACCCGTGGAACATGCCAACGCCCGCGAAGGGCGAAAAGCGACTGGGTGACTGCATTCGGAGAGCGGAGTTCAGGCCAACGAATAGGTCGTCCGCGCCGGTGCCACCGAGCAACGCCAGCCCAGCGTTGGCCGATAGCCAAGACGTCGGGTAGCCGAATACGCCGATCTCGCCACCGGCGGCGTCGGGATCGGCGTGTCCGGCTCCGCCGACGTACCAACCGCCCTTGCCCTCGACGAATCGGGCGTCGATAGCTTGCTTCGCCTGGTCACCGACGTCGAGTAATACCGGCGGCTCATCGTACTTTGCCGCGTAGTCCGGGTCTTTCAGCGCCCACCGGGACCAGGGACAACCACACAGCGTCACGACGAGGCCAGCGACGACGAGGAATCGAATTCGATGCGCGCAACCGATTCGCATCCTGGCGGCTCGGCGAATCGCTTTACGAATTCTCGAATCGCGTCGCAAGATCCCGCGTCCTAGGCTAAGATGCGAGGCATCACTGATCGGCAAAGACCCGCGTACTCTCTTCCTGCGTGATGGGCTGTTGAATCTCGTCGCTGGTTAGTTGCACGCGGACTCGCAAGTCGCCGGCCTTGGTCACTTCGGCGCGGAACTGAAAAACTTGCTCTTCCTTGGGCGCTAGGCGAGTGATCGGCTCGAACACGATTTTTCCGTCCATCAGCTTGGACGTGGTCGGCCCCTTGGCATCGATGGCCGCCATTTCCGCCGCCAGCATAGCGACGACCTGGACGTTACTGGCCGACTTCGATCCCGTATTAACGACGCGGACTTCGTACGATGCCTGCCCGCCGACGGCCAGCGGGTCGGCCAAGTCGGAGATTTGGAACGACAGTGCCGCGACACCTTCGACCGAAATCGTTTCTTCGTGTTGATCGGCAAGACCGCGCGTCGCTTTTCCTTCGACGCGCAAGAGTTGCTCACCGGACTCGACGGGCATGGTCACCAATTGCACGTCGCCGCTGCGCTGCGGTGGAAGCTCGGCGAGGCTCCAATAGACGGCGTGTTGGCGGGAATCGTAGGTTCCGTGGTTATTCGCCTCGACAAATTTCATGCCGCGAGGCAAGAACGCGACGACTTCGACGTCGGTCGCCGCCGCCGTGCCGGGATTTGACACCGTCAGAACGTGCGTTGATTTACGGTCGAGGAAACGTCGCTTGGGGCCCTCGACGCCGACTTCGAGCCCCGGCGCGACGACTTCTAACGGTTGCGATCGCTCTGCCGCCGGCACGCCGGCCGCCCGCGCGATCAATGTCGCCGAAGCCGTTCCTTGCTTCACCGCCGTTACGGCGAGTTCCAGCCGCCGCGATTCGTTCGGTCGCAGCGAACCGACTTCAAATTCCAATTCCGTGCCGGCAGGATGCTTCAGGTTGGCGGGAATGTCGGCTTCGAGAATCACGCCGTTGGCTTCGCCGCTGCCGGGATTTGAAATGGTGATCGCCAACACGGCTTCATCGCCGATCATTACCTGTTCGGGCCCGACGACGTCGACAGTGATTTGCGGTTTCGTGACGGTCGTTCGCGCGGAAGCGTCGGCGCTGAATCGCACACGGGCGACGCTGCCGATCTGTCCCTCGACCATCGGCGCCAACTCGACGCGGACGACTGCGGTCGCTCCCGGTTCGAGAGCCGCGAGATTCCAAATCAGTTCGCCGCGCTCGCCCAAGTCGGCTCGCGGTTCGGTGTTCACCAGACGCGCTCCTTGCGGAACTTGATCGACGACTTGCAACTCGCGAGCGACGCTACGTCCGGTGTTTTGTACGCGAATCTCGAATTGTGCCGTCTTGCCTACTTGAACTTCGGTGGGTACGACCTTTTCGATCGTCAGGCTCGGTGCCTGCGTGCCTTCCAACTCTCTGCTGCCCGGCGTGCCGGTTCCCACTGCGCCGTTGTCGGATACGTCGACCGGCCGCGTTTCGAGCGATCGAGTGCTTGACGGTGAGATCGCTGCACGTGGAACAACTTCGACAACGCCTGAACCGTTTGGCGTTGCATTGGTTGGATCCGCCGCAGCGCTGACGCGCGACGCGGCGGCAGCGGCGACTTCGGCATCAATGGCATCCGTCGCTTCGCGTACGCTCTGCGAACGCGATGAGCCGGCTCTCGGCGAGTCTGTCGTACTCGGCGCGTCAGTCGTAACGGTTGGAATCTCGTCGGCAGAGGCGTACTGGCGAGGCGGACCGCCGTAGTCGCGTACAACCGGAGCGGCGGCCAAGGGCCGCGGGACATCGCCGGCGGAAACGGTCGCCCCGGCGTCATTCGATTCGTCGTCGTCGACGTTAGTAGCGGCACGAGTTTTTGCTGGCAAGTCGATTTCCGTGCGGTTTGCGGCCGGCACGACGCCCGTACGTGGCTGCCCGCGGTAGACCGCCGGTTCTGCTCGGTCGTCTCGAATTACGTGCACGCGTGGATCAACGCCAAACGCGCGACGCTGCGGTGGGTCGACCGGCACATCGGCGACTGCGGCGTCCGAATCGGAAAACTGGCTCACGACAACCGACTGGCCGACACCGTCGTCGACGATAAGCCTTTGGGCTTGGGCAATCGCAAACATACCTAGGACGACGAGCAACGAGAGCGCCATTAGGCGAACAATAAGACGTTTCATGGGATCCTTCCCGAACGTTAAGCGAAAGAACGCCGGTCACCGCCAAGCCAGTCCATCGGCGCAGTGATTCGGCCGCACATAACTACCAGAATGCGTCGCCGCCGCAAAGACCAATTCTCCCCTCAGCTTCCCGTTCTACGGCTTTCTTTCGGACGGAGGATCACGGTGCCAAACGGTAAACTTGCCGCATTTTTCGTAGAGTTTGGAACTTGGTCGGCGGAGCTGCGGCGGTCGTTGGGGTGAGCATTTCCATTGTCCGTATGGAGGCCGAATGAATTCGCGTCACGGAGCAACTGCGGGGCGTTTGAGGAATGTTTCGTCGACATCGCGACGCGTTCGTTCCGTCCATTGCCGAAAATTTTCAACATACGGTCGCAATTGTCGCCGGTAGCCCTCGATGAAACGCACGCTGAGCGGCATCCGTGGTGGCACGATGTGCGCCGATGGCGTCAGCGTCGCTTCGTCGACGAGCCACTCGAACAGTTCCGGCCGAATTTGCCTCGCATGGTGGTATCGGTCCAGCCATTGCTCGCTCGTCAGCGCATCGGTACGGTCTCGTCGGATGGAATGGCCGCTGATGAATTCTCCCATTCGCATCGCGTCGTCGCCGTCGAACGGCTTTTCGCCGTCGAGTTCGGACAGATCGAGGATCGTCAACGCTCCGCCGCCCCCGCTGGCGACGGCGTATCGGCCGTCCTTCGAGATTTCGACTGCCCACCCTCCTCCGCCGAGCTTGATGGGCGGCATGACGAGCTTTCCGGTTCTTCGGCTGGCCACGCGGAGCGTACTATCCAGAGCGACCGAAGTGATCCATTTTCCGTTGGGCGTCAGACGCGCGTCGAAAACTTCCTCGTCGTGCTCCGCCGGTGGCGCGACGGGCAGACGAGACTGGACGTCGACGATTCGTACGAGATTGTCTCGGCACGCGATGAGCACGTTCGCATCGTTATCGACGAATCGCGCGCGGAATACACGGTCCGGAAGCGGCAATGGATCGCCGATTAGTTCACCCGTGGCCAAATCCCAGAAACGCACGTGTTCGTCGAAACACGCCGTCAGCAGCGTCTTCGAGTCGGCCGAGACGTCGACATCGTGAACGAAATGTTCGTGCGTCAATCGCGGAAAGCGCGGCTTACCGGTCGCCGCATCCCAGACGTAGACGTACGCGTCTGCGCCGAATAGCAGCACGCTACGACCGTCCGGCGAAAACCGCACGACGCCGTTGTTGGCGTACTGAATCGGACTCGTCGCGGCGCGGCCGGACTTGGCCGTGCATATCGTCGTGAGGCTGTCGGCGTCGAGTATGTGGACTTGTCCGTCGTCACAGTAGGTGACGAGCCGAGTTTCATCGCCCGACACCGCAATGCTTCGCGGCTCGGCAACCAGCGCCGCCGACTCGACGAGCAATTCACCGGTTAGAAGGTTCCAGGCCTGAATGCGTCCACGGTCGCCATTCTGACCTTGCTTCGATGTCACGCCGCGCCGCGATTCCTTAAACGATACGGCGGCGATCACTCTCCGAATATCGGGAGCGAACCGCGCGTCCACGACGATTCCATTCGTTGTTATTCGCTGACCGACGGAGTTACCACTTGTTGTCTCGTAAGCCGACAGCGTATTCAGGCGACATTCGTGGAAAGATGTGCCGGTGGGCATGACGTGGCGTCCGTCAGCGCTGAACCGCGCCAGGCCGGCCGGCGAGTGAGCGTCCAACCGCCGCACGCGCGGCTCGTCACGAGCAAGTTTCCAGACTTTTACGACGCCGTCCGACTCCGCCGTTGCCAGCATTTCACCATTAGGAGAGAATTTTACACACGTCACACCGGATTGATGCGGGAGACGGGCGATGGGTCCGTTGTCCCGATCCGACCACACACGCACCGTGCGATCCCAACTGCCCGTGGCCAGCTGCGTCGCGTCGGGCCGGTAGTCGGCGGAAAATACGCTGTGCCGATGCGCCATTGTCCCCAGTTTCGCTGCGCGATTCTTGATGTCGAGCACTGCACCATTGCGGTCTCCGCCGACAAATAGAAACTTTCCGTCCGACGCGACCGCCGTCGATTGCAAGGTCGTCATTACTCGCCGTCGCCACAGCGTTCTTCCCGAATCGACGGCGACGCAGGCCACGATGCCGGAGCCGCTGTGAAAAACGATTACGGTCTCATCGAGGGCGAAAGCGGGGGCGAACTCGGCGCGCTGCTGCGTGTTATAGGCCCTACGAAACAGCGCGGCGGCGACCACCGGCGCTTTGAGACCGTCGTCGTCGACCGAATAAATGCGAAGCTTTTCGTCTCGGCATCCGACCACGAGCCGATCGGACGACTTGTTCCACACGAGCGCGCTGACCGACTTGCTGTGAATAAGTGGTGTGCCGACGAATTGCAATCGCTGCAAGTCAAACACGCGGACCGTCCGATCCGCCGCAGCCAGCCGGCTTCCATCGGCGTTGTACGCCAGGGCGTCGATTGGTCCGCGATGTCGCCAGAGCGCGACGCAACGACCATCGTCGAGGGCGAATATGCCGACGTGGCCCGCGTTGCCGCCGAGGGCGATGTGTCGGCCGTCGGGACTGAATTCGGCGAGTATCACCGATGGCAAGCCGCCAAGCCTCACGGCCGGCCCGTCCGACGCCATTGCCCACAGGTATTGCTTTCCATCGTACGCCTCGATCAGAAGGTGTGTGCCGTCCGGATGGAACGACATTTTGCGAGCGGAGACGTTGCTCCACCGTATCGCGCGGATCGGCAGCGGCACGAGCCGCGAGTACGAATCGAGGCGAAGCTGGTTCTCGCGCCTCGCCTCGGAATCTTCGGCGGCCTGGCTGGCCGCGGCCGCGAACCACAGCACTTTCTCCGCGTCTCGTTCCGGCGACGGCGCGGTGAGGCCATATGTTGCCAGAATCTCGGACAGGGTCTCCTCCACCTCGCTGCGGGCCGCAACGGCTTCGGCCAGCGCCGTATCCGCCGTGGCTCTCGCATCGGCTTCTTCCTCGCGAGCGATGTCGGCATCCTCGCGGGCGGCTCGCTCGCTTACGGCCAACACCGTTCCGACAACGGCCGACACGATCAACGACGCCGCCACCGCTCCGACCAACGACGCCACGAGCGGATTCCGTCGCGACCAACGCCAAGCCCGCTCGACGACACCTGCGGGCCGCGCGAGAATAGGTTCGCCGCGCAGAAAGCGATTGAGATCGTCGGCCACTTCTCGAGCGCCGCCGTAGCGATGCGACGGCTCGCGTTCCAGGCACTTGAGGCAGATCGTCGCCAGATCGCGCGGGAGTTGCGAAAACGATTGCGGCTTCTCGATCGCACCGCGCCGCACGCGATCGATCGTTTCCAGCGGTGAATCGCCGGTGAACGGTGCTTTTGCCGTTAGCATGGCGTACAGCAACGCCCCTAGACCGTAAACGTCGGTGGCCGTGGTAACGCGCGACGCCCCGCCGGCGGCTTGCTCCGGCGACATGTAGCTCGGTGTTCCCAGCACATCGCCGCTTTGCGTCAACTCGCTCTCGGCCGCCACGTTCTTCGCCAGGCCGAAATCGGCGACGAGCGGATCGCCGTCGGCGTCGAGCAGCACGTTTCCGGGCTTCAAGTCGCGGTGCAGAATCCCGTGCATGTGCGCGACTTGCACGGCACCGGCGACCATCGCGGCGACCTCGGCGGCCCGGCGGGGTTCGATCGGACCCGCGGCGAGCCGATCTCGCAGGCTCCCGCCGTCGACGTACTTCATACTGTAATAAGAACAGCCCTCGTGCTCGCCGATTTCATAAATCGGCACGATGTGCGGGTCGTCGAGCGATGCCGCCGCTTGGGCCTCGGCGCGAAACCGCGCCGCGTCCGCCAGCCGGCCCGACACCATTTTCAGCGCGACGATCCGTCCCAAACTAACCTGCCGCGCGCGGTAGATCACGCCCATCCCGCCTTGGCCGATTTCGTCGAGCAACTCGTAGTCGCCGAAGTACTGGACGCGCGTGCCGACGCCGGTTTTCCCGGAAGGCATCGCGAGTACTTGCCGCAGCGGGCGGACGACGTGATCCAACTCGTCGCGGTCTTCGAGATAGGCGCGCAACTCGCCAGCGACATGCGGATAGCGTTCGAGCCAATCGACGCGATCGATGCGTTCGCCGTTCTCTTCGGCTCGCAACAGCATCGCCAGCACGTCGTCGAACTCGCTTGCGGTGAGGTCGTCGTCTTCGTCGGCGTACCGACTACTCATCGTCGCGCTCCGATCTGCCCAGCGAGCGGCGCAGGCCCTTGAGTCCCCGATGCAGCAAGCCGGCCACCGCCGATTCGCCTCGATTGAGTTGCTGGGCCGTGCGGGCGAGCGTCCAGCCGTGAACGTGGTGCAAGATGATGGCCTCGCGCTGCGCCTCCGGCAGTACTTCCAGGGCGTCGGCCAGTTCCAGCAACCGTTCGCCACGCATGGCGTGCTCGCTCGGCGACGTCTGATCCGCCGCCAGCCACTGGTGAACGCGAACGAACGAGTCGTCGATCGCCGCGTCGAGGGATCGCTCGCGTTTGGCGTCGCGACACTGACGAGCGAAGGCCCGCATCGCATCGGCCACATTGTGAACGAGGATCTGCCGCAGCCATGCGGCGAGTTGCTGATCGTTGCCCTCGAAGCGTTGCCGCTGGTCGTAGGCTTCGAGCATCGTCTGTTGAACGATGTCGGACGGATCGACCTTGCCCCGATGATTGTCCATCAGGTGCGAGCGGGCGAGCAGCCGCAGGTATCCGCGGAATCGCGGCAGACGCGTGCTGAGGTCGTTCGCGCGGCGATCGACGATGGTTTTTTGTTCGTCGGAGTCTGGCTCGCTCACGGCAACACCTTTTGGCGAGTCGCAGTAGATTTGTTGCTGTACGTGTACGATTATCGCACAAGCGGGGGGAGCCACAAACAGCTCGATGGGCCAAACGAACGGGCCCTCTATATTGAAAAGCGTCGCGCGATGGGCGACTGTGCGCCAAAAGAGAGGATTTTGCCATGAATTCGCGACTCCTCCCGCCCTTCGGCCAGCGAGAATAGGAACTCGGCACGAAATATCCCTCGTTTTGCGCGCACAGGCCGCGATGGAGTGTCGCTTACCGTTCATAGATGAACCGCGCTCGTTTTCGACCGTAGAGGGTCCGTACATGTTCGGCAGAACCAAAAAGACGCGACAATCCAACCGCGGCGGCGGCAAGTCGATGCAACCTAGAGCGGTGAAAAACTCGCGCTCGCGGCGGGGGTCGCTCGAACATCTGGAAGACCGCTGCCTGCTCAGCGGCACGCCGGTCGATACGCCGCTTTCGGCCGCCCAAGGGGACGTGCTCGTTACGGCGCTCGACCGGCTCGTCGACACGGCTCAGTCGCTCGATGAATTCGACGCCTTCGCGGCGGCGTTGCCGCTCGAACTCGGCTCGATTGGCTCGCGGCTCGATATGGGCCAGATCCTCGCCGGTCGGCTGCGCGATCGCGTGGCCAATTACGTCGCCACCGACCTGACTCGCACCGCGGGAGAATTGGTTGCCGTGCTTGAGGGTGGCGGCGGATCGATCGGCGGCGTGAACGTCGTCGTCGATGCGGCCGCCACGCTTGGCGGGCTAGTCCAGTCCGAGACCGAGAACGAGCTACGTTTCGACGTCCGTTTCACCGCGACTCGCACCAGCCCCACTCAACCGCTCGACCTGGGCGCGGTCGCCGATGCGCTGGGCCTGACGTTTGGTCCGACGGCCAACGTCGCCGTCACGAGTGCGATGACGATCGACCTCTCGTTCGGCGTCGATTTGTCGCCAGAAGCGACCGTCGACACCGCGCCATTCGTCCGCATGAGAGATTGGACGACGCAACTCACCGCCGGACTCAGCTCGCCCAACGCGACGGCCGCCGTTGGGCTGACGGGGCTTAATGCCACAGGCTCGCTCAACCTATCCGCGACGATCGACGTTACGCTCGGCAACCCCGATGGCGATGCGGCCGACAACCTCACCGCCAACGAGCTAGAGTCCTCGTCGATCTCCGACCTTGCTACGGTCGCTTCGACCGGCACGTTCGCGGGCGGTTGGCAGTTCACCGTGGCGCCGGGATTCACCATCATCAATCTCGGCGGAACTCCCGAAGTGACGATCGCGCCGGTCGATCCGTGGACCGCCGCAGCGAACGTTTCGTTGACAATCAATGCGGCTTTCGACGAGCTAGTGCGGCTCAATCGCTTCGACGCGGCGGAACTCGTCGACCTGTTCGAGCAAACGAGCCAATGGTGGTCCGCGTATGGAGAGACCGACGAATTCGACCGGCCGCTGGCGTTTCTCGACGCCACGACGCTTGGCCAGGCGTTCGATCTCGGCGAAGTAATCGATCGGACCATCGTCGATGCGGCGACAACGGGCGCAGGCAATCCCCACTTCACGTCGTTTGGGCAGCTTGCCAGCCGGTTGAGTTCGTTGCTCGGGCCCGGTGGTATGGTTTACGACGCTGCCGCCGATCGTCTCGCGATCGATTTCGATTTCGCCACGGCCTTGCCACAAGTGCAACTGCCCGTGGGTACAGCACAGAGCTACGACGCGCTCGCTCCCGTTAACACGACGGGCAATATCAACGTCATCCCGCAAACCGCGTCGTCATTCGTCCTCGGCATCGACTACGCCGATCGCGTCATCGCCGCCGACACGCCGCTCGGCCAGCTCAACGGCGGCGCGGGCGTGTCGATCGGCGTCGGCGTCAGGGCGACCAGCGATGCGCCGGCCGACGGTCAACTTGCGGCCGATCTTGACTTCTCGCTGCAACTCGGTGGTGTTGGCGTCGTCAACGTTCACGTCGATCAGGCACTCACACTCGGCAACACGACGCCTACCGATCTTGTCGGCGACGTCGGCGCTGCGCTCACCGGAGCGCTCGTCTCCGCTGGGTTCGGGCCTGTGGTCGCCGTCAAGCTCGAAAACAATCGCATCACACTTCGCGCCGTCGATCGATCGGTGAGTACGATTCAGATTACCGGCGCGCAATCGCTGGGTTTCGCGCCGGTTGCGTCGGGCAACCTCGCCGATGTGCGTCTGAACTTCCGCGACGGCACGACCGTTACGGCGAACCTCGATGGCGTGGTCACGCTCGCCGACGTCATCGCCGCGATCGAAGCCGCCGCGCCCGGAAAGGTCGACGTTTCGCTCAACGTCGGACAAGAACGCTTGATCGTCCGCGACCTTACGGTAGGCGTCGCGCAGTTCGGCATCGTCGCTGCGGAAGCTTCGTTGGTCACGTCGCCCGGATTGGGCCTTGGTATTGCCGGCACAGACGCCGACAACGACGGCGAAATTGTCGGCGCAAGGCTGGCCTTCGATACGCCGCAGCAACGCCTGTCGCTTGAAGACGCGACCATGACGGGCCAGTGGACGGTCGTGGGCGCGAACGTCTTCGGCAGCGGCCGCCTGGGATTCCTCGACCTCGATCTGGTCGGAGTCGACGCCGACGCCGACTTTTCCGTCACGCTCAAAGACGTCGCCACGCAAACGCCGGGCGGCCGCGTTACGCTCGCTGAACTCAATCGCGCGATCGGCGACGACGCGGCGCAAATCGCCGATGCCGCGTCGAGCGCCTCAGTTCAGTTTCACATCGAAGCCGACGACGATTTCGTCACTTTGCCGCCGGGAGCCGACCCGGTCGTGGCGCTCGACTGGCCGTCGCTTGGCGAGCCGTTGCCGTTGGTTGCCTACAACACTAACAGCGCCCCGTTGCGTCGCTTCGAGAATTTAGTGTACGGAGATGTCGTTTCCGTCCTCAATCAGCTCAAGCCCGTCGTTGCGTCGCAGAACCCGATTGCGGCGTTCGATCCGACTCTCGCCTCGGTGTCGCAGCTTAGCACGACGTTCGACGCCCGCGTGGCGACAGCAGCCGCGGCATCGGTTCAGTCGGTGCAGCAGCTCGAAGGGGCGTTTGCCACGGCGTTCGGCGTTCCGATCACGCAAACGGACGTGGGTGTCTCCGGTGACGTGCTGACCGTTTCGTTGGAAATGACCGACCAGCGCACGGCGTCTGCGCCGCTCTACGTCGATCTGGCGAGTCTCGCGGCGGCGGCCGGGGGCGTGCCAAACCTCGCCGGCGTTACCACGCTGTATCAGAACGCCGGGGCAGAGATCCCGTCGACCGTCGACGCGACGCTGCAACTTGACTTCGGCATTGACCTGACGAACCCGGCGGCCCCCGCGCCGCTGCTGTTCGACACCACGTCGATTGCATTCGACGCCTTTTCTCGCCGCAATGGCAATCTCGGCTTCTCTGGTTTCCTCGGCGCGCTTCCGATTTCGGTCAGCGGCGGCAGCCGCACGCTCGACGGCGACGGCAATCCTGCCACGCCGGCCGACCGGGCGCACTTCATCGCCGATCTGGTCGACCAGGACGCCATGCCCGGCGACGGCCGCGTATCGATCGCCGATGCCGCGGCGTCGTTCGTTCATTCTCGCAGCGGGCGATTGACGATGCTGTTGCCGTTGCGCGATCCGGACACCAACAGTTTACTTGCGAACCTGTCGCTGCAAATCAACGACATTGGGAACCTGAATCAAGTTGTGCTGACCGTCTCGCAAGACCTTGGCCCGTTGCTCGACGCCACAGACTTTAGTGACCTTGAGCCGAGCGTCTACGCGGCGTTGGATGCGATCTTCCTTCGTCTGAAAGATGCGCTCGCTAATGGCGCTTTCGCCGCGGACGTTCCGCTGGGCGGCGACGTGTTGCGCAACGACGCGGAAATGATTCTCGGCGACCTTCAAGCGGTGCGCGACCTGCTTGCCGCCGAAGTGTCGTCTCCGCCAGCGCCGTCTCCCGCGGCTGCGTCGTCGCCGTCGTCGGGTGCAAGCCCGCTGGATGTCTTGGCCGCGAACATTCGGCAGAATATCTTCAACGCCTTGGGGTCGGTCAATCCAGTCGACCGCCTCGATCCACGGTTGTTCGACGACAATCCGCCGGCGGGTGTCGATGTCGCTTCGTCGCTCAACGACATCCGCGTCATTCCGGCGATCGGCACGATTCCCATCACCGCGCCTCAGTTCGCCTTCGAGTTCATCGTCGCCCGCAGCGGCGTCCAGCAGATCATCCCGACCGCCGGAATGTGGAACTCGGGCGCGTTCCAGATCACGCTCCCGCCCGGCAGCGCCGTCGACGTCGTTTACAGCTACTCGTTCCCCGTGCGGCTCGTCGTCAGCCGCACGGCTGGAGTCTATCTCGATACGGCAAATCCGGCGTTTTCCACCGGCCCGCTTTTCTACCACGTAGACATTCGCGTGCCCGACCTATCCGGTCAAGGTCAATTCGGTGCGGCCACGTTCGCGATGAACGACGAGGACGCCGACGGAAACCCGGCGAACAACTTCGATCCCGGCACGCGCACGCCGATTGATGCCGACGGCGACGGCTTCACCGGCAGCTACGTCGACGTGAGCGGCTCGGCGAATGTGACCGTACCCGGCGGGCTTGCGGCGCTGGGTTGCCTGGCTGCGCCGGCGGCGTGCCCGATCACGTATTCGATGCTCGGCGGCGCCGAGTTGAACCTCGATCTATCGGCCCGCTTCGGCAGTTTGCCGACGATTGGACTGAGCCTTCGAACCGAATTCGAGTTCAACGAGTCGGGCACGTTCCCGCCGATCGCACCGCCGCCGACGCTGGGCGATGAACTGACGATGATCGAGGTGGCCGACGTCTCGGTCGACGCGCCGGAACTGTTCGCGTTCTTGCAAGAATTGACGGGCGAGGTCCGCGACGTGATCGACCCGTTCAAGTTTTTGCTGGACCTGGCCACCGGCCCACTGCCGGTCCTCTCTGATCCGTTTCTAAACATTGGCGTCCTCGACATACTCGAATTCGGCGGCGTCCTTCGCGGCGATTGGGACTTTCTCTTTTCGGTCGTCGCTGGGCTGGTCGACCTCGTTTACGTCATCCCGACCGCCATGCCCGGCACGACGATCGAACTGGGCACCTTCCGCATCGACAATCCCGGCGTCGATATCACCAGCGCGCCGGGTGTGGCCGATATTCCATTCGACCGCATCGACTACACGCCGCCGCCGGAAGGCTCGATTCGATCGCAGATCATCGACGTGGCCGACGGCATCAGCGGCGCGCTGTTTTTCCAGGTGCTCGATAATCTCGGCGGCACGGGCGTGCCGCTTCAGATTCCGCTGCTCGACGACGAGGAAATTTTCTTCCGCCTGATTACGAGTCTCGATCCCGACGACGACGTGCTGTACGACCTGTTGCGGTTCGATCTCGGTCGGGCGGTGAACTTGAGCACGAAGGAGTTCAACCTTCCGCCCGTGCCGGCGTTTTTCATTCCCGGCGCGGAACTGCGGATGGAGATCGGCGACTCAGGCAGCTTCGACGTCGACTTTTCGCAATTCGCCGACGGCCCGGCGCTCGGCGCACGTTTGACCGTCGCGTTTGACACGTTCGGCATCGAGCGGTTTTTGGACGACGGCGACTCGTCGCAGATCATGGACGGACTGTACCTCGACAACCATATCGCGGCCAACGGCACGGACCTGCCGGAGTTCTGGTTCGACTTCGGGGTGAGCGTGGCGCTTTCGCCGGCTGGGGCCGTGTTGTTCGATCCGTTTGTCGAAGGCGGCGTGGACGGGCACGTCGTGGGAAATCTGGTCGACTACGACTCGGACGGCATCACACGAATGTACGAAATCGATGAAGCCGCGCTGGCCGGCAGCGCGATCTGTGCGTTCGATCCACAAGGATCAATCGACGGGTTTCTCGGATTGGGCGTAAAGATCGGCCTGCAATTCCCGCGGCCGATCGGCTTCATCGGCACCGAATATCGCGTGGACATTTTGCGGCGTACGATCTACGACTTCGCCGATTCGTGCAGCGGCGCGTTGATCCTCGCGGAGCAGGACGAAACCGGTGCGTTGATGCTAAACATGGGGCCACGCGCACAGTATCGCGATGGCGTGGAAGGCACCAACGCCGAAGACGTAATCAACGACTCCGACGGCGACGAGAGCTTCGTTGTACGCTGGGGCGAGAACGGCGCCATCGTCGTCGAGGCGTTGGGCCGCGTGCAAACGTTCACGAGCGTCACATCGATCTACGCCGACGGCGGGGCTGGAAAAGACACAATCAACATTTCCGAAGATTTCGGCATTCCCGTCGAATTGCTTGGCGGGACAGGGAAGGACGTGCTCATCAGCGCCAGCGGCGGTAACCTTCGCGGCGGAACCAACAACGACAGTCTTTCCGCCAGCGGACCAGGATCCCAACTGTTTGGCGACGACGGCAACGACACCATTCAAGGAACGGATAACGCCGACTTCATCGACGGCGGCGATGGCGACGACGTCATTCACGCTAACGGCGGCGACGATCTGGTCGTCGGCGGCGTTGGCGACGACAAACTGTTGGGCGGCGGCGGCAATGACACACTGCAAGGCGGCGAAGGGAACGACCTTCTGCAAGGCGAGGGCGGCAACGACTCGCTGATCGGGTTCACCGGAAACGATACGCTCGAAGGCGGCCAGGGCGCGGACGAGCTCGACGCCGGCGACAGCGCGGATCAACTCTTCGGTGGCACGGGCGCGGACACGTTACTCGCCGGCGAAGGCGACGACATCCTCTTCGGCGACGCCGGCGACGACGAACTGCACGGCAACGACGGCAACGATATTCTTCACGGCGGGGACGATGCCGACGTGCTAAACGGCGGAGCGGACAACGACACGCTCGTCGGCGGTGCGGGCATGGACACGCTCACCGGCGCTGGCGGCAACGACGTTCTTCACGGCGATGAAGTCGAGCTGGCCGACAGCCTCGAACTTGCCGGCAGCTCGCAAGACGACGAACTATACGGCGGCAGCGGCAACGACACGCTTTACGGCGGTTTCGGCAGCGATAGTCTGCAAGGAAGCCTCGGTAACGACTGGTTGTATGCCGGTTTCAGCGTCACCGGGGGTGGTCGCGTTGCAGACGTGAACACACTCTACGGCGGCAACGACGAAGATTATTTGTACGGCGATATCGGCAACGACTTGCTGTACGGCGAGGACGGAAACGACACGATCTCCGCTCTCGGCGGCATCGACCAACTATTCGGCGGCGCGGGCAACGACCAACTCAGCGGCGGCAGCGGCGCGGACTTTCTGTATGGCGAAGCTGGTAATGACAAACTCAATGGCGACGATGGCGACGACTACCTCGTGCCGGGCACGGGCTTCGACGGCGTGTATGGCGGCCTTGGCGTCGACGTACTGTTCCATGTCGCCTTCGGACCGCTGTCACTCTCGTCCTCCACGCTTACCGATGGCGACAACAATACGATATCCGACGTGGAGCGCGTGTTGCTCGAAGGGACGGCGGCGGCGGACGTGTTCGCCATTGGCAGCTGGACGCGGTCGGCGGTGTTGATCGACGGCCGCGGCGGCGTCGACCGTATCGAATCGACCGGCGACGTCGACTTCGTGCTCAGCGATTGGACTCTCACCCGCTCCGACGGCGTCGTTGTCGGCCTGACGTCGATCGAGCAAGCGTCGCTCACCGGCGGCCCGGCCGGTAATCGTTTTGAACTGGATCGCTTTACCGGCGCGGCGACGATTAGCGGCGGCAACGGCGTCGACCGTTTCTATTCCGATCAAGACGGCGACTACATCATCGGCGGCGCGGGCATCGTTCGGCCCAACGGCGGCACGATCGCGATTAGCAACATCGACGAAGTCGAGATTTACGGCGGACCGGCGGGCGAGTTCATGACCGCCGCCGGTTTTGCCGGCCGCGTGTTACTCTATGGCCGCGGCGGAAACGACACGCTCGTCGGCGGCGACGGCGACGACCTGCTCGACGGCGGCAGCGGCGCGGATAGCTTGCTCGGCGGCGCGGGGCGCGACGAAATTCGCGCCGGCACGGGGACGGGCAACGTTCTCGATGGCGGCGACGACGACGACGTGCTGTACGGTTCCGACGACGGCGCGGATACGATTCGCGGCGCTGCGGGACACGACCGGATCTTCGCCGGCGCGGGCAACGACTGGGTTTCCGGCGGAGCAGGCGACGATTTCATCGACGCGGGAGCGGGCGACGATCTCGTGGCGGGCGATGGTGGTGCGGACCTAATCGTTGGAGGCGGCCAGCACGATACGCTCTATGGCCACAACCACGCCACGGTCGGCGACGGCACCGCGGACGATCTGGCCGTCGACACGATTTACGGAGACTTCGGCAGCAACGCCAACGAAGCCGGTTCGGGCCGCGATCGGCTATTTGGCAACGGTGGCAACGACCTGCTGTTCGGCGAAGGGGATGACGACTTCATCGACGCCGGCGGCGGCGCGACGAACGTGGTCGATTATGGAAGCGGCGAGAGCGGCGTGCCAAGCGATTTCGTGCCGCCGACGCCGACCGCGCCGCCGACGCTTGGACCGGCGGATGTCGAGGTGCCCGTCGCGGCGTCGTTGCCAGAGGGAATCGATTACTTGGGCCGCTGGGCCGAATGGGCCGGCTCGGCGACTGGTGCCGGCGTGAGCGGTTCGCTATCGCAGTCGATCGAGCCGGTGGTCGTCGCATCCGGATCGACGACGTATGTCGCGTGGGCCGACGATCGCCACGGCAATTTTGAGATTTTGGTCGCCCGGCACAACGCGCTCGGATGGACGGAGTTGGCTGGCAGCGGGCACGGCGGCGGCGTGAGCGACACGACGAACAATTCTCGACGCCCTAGCATCGCCATCGGCGCGGATGGGCAACCGGTCGTGGCTTGGACGGAA
>JAJDEG010000315.1 GCA_029259895.1 Planctomycetota bacterium | reverse complement strand
GGCCACCGTAGCGGCAAGAGCGCCCGCGACTATTGCACGCGGTTCTGGTGCCACGATATCTATACGGGCGATTCGACGCCCGACCCGGCGGTGGCCAAGGTGTTTATTGACTCGCTGGAAGAATTGAATCGGCGGGAGATTTCGTGGAACGGGTTCGAGCACAACGCGTTGATGTTGAATTATTGGGCGTCCCTCTACGGCCATCCGTTTCGCCACCACATTGACCTGCCGGCCCACTTCCCCAACGTCGGCTTCCTCCTCGGTGCCGGCTTCGAATTCGACTCCCGCTCGGTCGTTTCCGACGATCTCGACGGTGACGGCCGAGTCGACCTGATCCTCACCGAGAGCACATTCGACGGCCAAGGCTTTTCGACGACGCTGCACGTCTATCGCAACACGCTCGAATCGCCGGGTCATTGGATCGGCGTGCGGCTTCGCGAATCCGTCCCCGGCCGCTCGCCGTGCGGCACCAAAGTGCGTTTGATCACCGGCCGCGGCGGACAATACGTCCAAGTCGTGACCGGCGATTCGTTCCTTGCCCAACACGCCCCGACGGTCCACTTCGGCCTCGGTGTCGAGCCTGCCAAGGTCGAAGCGATCGAAATCACCTGGCCCAACGGCGAAAAGACGACGCTGGAAGCCCGGCAAGTCGACCGCTATCACACCGTCACTGGCCCCGATTCCCCGCCGGTCGACGTGGCGCCGTCCGCGGACGGAATTTCCTCAGCCGCACCATGAAAAAACGCGAATTCACCGAATCCCCAGGAAAACTGTTGAATCTGGCCCGCGTGGCAACTAGATTGAGCGTTCGACAGGTGGTTTTTCGGAGTCACGATTCGGACTCGGCCGAGTCATCGGTCGAGTCCCCCAATGTTGTTCCGCGCCCTGGTTTGTTTCTTAGGGAGGTTCGCTAATGCGTCGGTTTAAGAAGATTCGTACTCTGCGTCGCGGTGCGAAGTGCGCCGCCTTGGCGGCCGCCATCTGGGCCGCCGAAACTCCCGCGCAGGCCGATCTATTGGGCCTGTACACGTTCGACGACGGCACAGCCTCCGATTCCAGCGGCTTCGCCAATCACGGCGATGTGTTCGGCGGAGCGTCTGCGGTCCCGTTTGGTGGATCGGACGGCCTGGGCTACATGAATTTCGACGGCGTCAACGGCGTAATCCACACGCCACTCGATATCAATGCCGATACGAATCCCCGTTTTACGATGGGCGCGTGGGCCAGGATTCCGTCCGGCACGGCCGCGGCGAACCGCCAGATACTCGCACACGACGACGGCGGATGGGACCGCGCCCTGGGGACCGATACTCGCGGCAATGCCGACGGTGCCGGCGATGTGAACTATCGTTGGACCGGCTTCACCGGCAACGGCCCGCTCGGCAACACGACGCCCGTGGCCGGTACGGAGGACACATGGGTGTTCATGGCCGCCGTTTACGACGTTCCCGCCGGCCAGATGCAGATTCACGTCGACAATAATGTCTTCACATCGACGCCCGTGCATGGTGCGAGCGGTTGGAACCTGTTCGTCGGAGGAAATCCGCTCGGCGCTTGTTGCGCGGAATATTGGGTGGGCGACATCGATAACGTGTTCGCATTCAACGAAGCCCTTAGCGGCGCCGAAATCGACGCGATTCGCACCGGCGGCCCGGCCGCGATCGCCGCGCTACGTCCGCAGGCACCGCGCGTCCTCATCGACACGTGGGATTTTGAAGGCGGCGACTTAGGAGCGTTCAGCGTTGTCCCCGGCACCGGCACAGCATTCGACCAGCAGCCGGTCTATGGCGACAATCTCGCCGGACGCAGTGCGCCGCGCAGCGCGGCGCTGCTCGGCGGAGGGATTCAGGGCGATTGGTTTGTCGGCACCTACGATTTGCGTCCGACTTCGGGCGATCCCGTCGGCACCCAGGGCGACGGCGTTACTGGCATTGTCGAATCGACGTCGTTCGTGTTGCTGCCTGGAGCGCAATTCGACGCCTCCATCGGTGGCGGTCGCCACGGTTGGGATCCAACATGGGATCCCGACTCGAATCCACCGCCCATTGCAGCCGGAAATTCACCCACCACGCTCAATCTCGAACGTCAGGTCGGCCCTGATGACTGGGAAGTGATTTTCTCCGCCACCGGTAAGAACAACGAAGTCACGAATTGGGTCCACTGGGACGCCAGCGGCTATGCGGGCGAGACCGTCCGCCTGCGGATATACGATTTGCACTCCGGCGGCTGGGGCCATATCAACGTGGACGACATCAACTATTATTCGACGATTCCCGAGCCGTCGACCTGCGTGTTGGCCGGTATCGCCGGCGTGGCGCTGGCCGTTGTCGCGCGGCGGCGGCGGAAGTCGGCCGCCGAAGGCTAGGAGATCGCCGGAAAGAAATCCACAGTTCTTCACGTAGGGCGGATGCATCATCCGCCCTACTTGTTTATCGTGGCTGCGTCGGGTGGCATGGCAGGGAATTCTGGTGCGACGGCGCTGCCGAATTGCAGCCGCATTGCGTCGCCGGAATTCCGACAACTGGCCATTTGGTACGATCGTATACGGAGGATATCGCCTTGCCTCGCCGAAAACCTGCCGCCCGTCGTGTCCGCTCGCGACTGAATCTTCGCACGGAGAATCTCGAACCGCGCACGCTGTTGGCGGCCGACCCGATCATCTCCGAATTTGTGGCGGACAACCACGCCTCGCTGCTCGATGGCGATGGCAATGCATCGGATTGGATCGAGATCCACAATCGCGGTGACGAGGCAATCGACCTGGCCGGTTGGCATCTAACCGACGACGCGGCCAACCTGGCGAAGTGGACGTTCCCTAGTCGTCTGCTCGATCCGGACGGGTACTTGATCGTATTCGCCTCCAACCCGGGCGTGGAAAACTACATCGACGGCGGCGGCAATCCGCACGCAAACTTTGCCCTCGACGCCGGCGGCGAGTATCTCGGCCTCGTGCGGCCCGACGGGACGACCATCGCCAGCGAGTTTTCGCCGGCCTATCCGCCGCAGGGCGAAGATATCTCCTACGGCGTCGAGAACGCCGCCGTCCAGAGCGTGCCGCTAGTGCCCGCCACGACCGCCGGAAAGTTTCACGTGCCTGCCGGTGCCGTCGCCGGTTGGCAGAATACCAGTTTCGACGACTCGGCTTGGACGAACGTCACCAGCGGCGTCGGCTTCGAAGTGACCGGCGGCGGACTGCCGACGGGTTTGACCACACACTTCGCCTTCGACGACCCGGCGGCCAGCCCGACGGCCCACGAAACGGTCCGCAACGTCAACGAAACCGTCGCCGGCACGCACAGTTTCGTCGCCGGACAATTCGGATCGGCGCTCAGCTTCGGCGGCTCGGGCGTCAATACGAACGTTCCGTTGACGCAAAACCCCGCTGGAATGCGCGACGGATTTACGATCGCCACGTGGATTCGCAGCGAGGCCGCCAACGGCACGATCGCCGGCTGGCACGACAACACGCTGACCAAGGGCTTCTGGCTTGGCTACATTTCCGGCGGGCCGTGGCTGTCGATCGCGGCGGGTGCCAACGCGGCGGCCGGATCGACGGGTGCGGCGATCCAAGCCACCGCGCCGAACACGATCTCGCTCAACACGTGGTATCACCTGGCCGTCGTCTTCGACCCCAGCGACACGGCTGAGGAGGTGAAGTTCTATATCGACGGAACGAAGCTCACCGCCGGCGTGACGAACGCCAACTTGCCCGACGGACAAATGGGCGACGCCGCGTCGCAGATGTTCCGAGTCGGCATCCACAATGCAGGTAGTTTCCCATTCAAGGGACAGATGGACGATTTCGCGGTGTTCGACCGGCCACTCGGCGCGTTGGAAGTCGCCGCCATAAAAACCGCCGGCGTGACCGGCACGGCCACCTATTACGACGACCTGATCGAAACCGACGTGGCGGCGTCGATGCACGACGTCAATGCGTCGTCCTACTTGCGGATTCCGTTTTCGGTCGACGATCCGTCGGCGTTCAACGCGTTGCAATTGGGCGTCAACTACGACGACGGTTTCGTGGCGCATCTCAACGGCGTGGAAGTCGCGCGCCGCAATGCTCCGGCGACGGTCACGTCGAACAGCGCGGCCACGGCCCAACGCGACCCGGCCGAGGCGCTCGCGCACGAGGTGATCGACATGAGCGCACACGTCGGGCTGCTCGTGGCGGGTTCCGGCAACGTGTTGGCCATCCAGGGACTCAATGCATCGGCGTCGGACGACGACTTCTTGCTATCGGCGGATTTGACGGCACAGACGATCAGCGAGCAGATTCGGTTCTTCCCCACGCCGTCGCCGCTCGCCCCTAACATCGGCGGTGCGATCGGATTTGTCGACGATACGACGTTCAGCGTTGACCGCGGATTCTTCGACGCGCCGTTTAGCGTCGACATCGCTACCAATACGCCGGGCGCGACGATCCGTTACACCACGGACGGCAGCGAGCCGACGGCCACTCACGGCAACGTATATTCCGGCCCGATCGCGATCGCGACCACCACGACGTTGCGAGCGGCGGCGTTCAAGGACGATCATCTGCCGACGAACATCGACACGCAAACGTATCTGTTCGCCGCCGACGTAATTCGACAGCCCAGCGCACCGGCTGGCTACCCAACGACGTGGAGCACGTACCAAATTGGTCCCGTCGGCACGCCCGTTCCCGCCGACTATGCCATGAACCAGACGATCGTCGACAACCCGGCCTATTCCGGTGAGATCGTCGACGCCATGAAATCGCTGCCGACATTGTCGCTCGTGATGAGCCGCGACGACTGGTTCGACCAAAACACCGGCATCTACGTCAATCCGTTCGGCATGGGCAACGACTGGGAACGCACCGTCTCGGCGGAGTGGATCGATCCGTCGGGCGGTGACGAGTTTCAGATCGACGCCGGGGTGCGCGTCTTTGGCGGTTATAGCCGACACTTTTGGGCCACGCCGAAGAAATCGTTCACGCTGCGATTTCAGCGCGACCACGGCCCGCCGAAGCTCAACTTCGACGTGTTCGAGAACAACGACGTCGACCAGTTCGACTTGCTCGTGCTTCGCGCAGTGTTCAGCGACGCCTGGCCCGACGGCGCCAGCCCGCCGCAGTATCTACGCGATCACTTCGCCCGCCAGACTCAGCTCGCGATGGGTCAACCGTCGTCGGACGGCAATTGGGTGCATCTCTACATCAACGGACTGTACTGGGGCATCTACAATCCGTCGGAAAGGCCGGATGCAAACTTCGCTGCGTCGCATTTCGGCGGCGAACCGGAGGAATACGACGCGATCAAGCACGGCGGCTTGCTCGGCCCAGGGCAGGTTCAGAACAACACGTTCGAGGTTGTCGACGGCGATTCCGTGGCCTGGCAGCAGGCGCTGAGTTTGGCGAGCGGCGGGCTTTCCTCGTCGGCGGCCTACGCTCAATTCAAGCAACTCGTCGACGTCGAGAACCTGGCCGACTACATCCTGCTCAATCATTTCATCGGCAACACCGACTGGCCGCACAAGAACTGGTGGGCCAATCGCCGCCGCGCGCCCGGCGAGGGATTCAAGTTCTACGCCTGGGACTCGGAGTACACGCTCAACAGCACAACGGTCGACCGCACGGGCGTGAATAACCAAAACACGCCGGCGTTTCTCTACAACGCGGCGCGGCAGAACGAGGAGTTCCGCTTGCTGTTCGCCGATCGGGTTCAGAAGCACATGTTCAACGACGGCGCGCTTACCGCCGAAAACAACATCGAACGATACACGCGTCTGGCGACGCAGATCGAAAGCGCGATCATCGCCGAATCGGCCCGCTGGGGCGACAACGCCGCCACGCGGCAAGGGGCGACGAACTACACGCGCGACGGTCATTGGCGACCGGTCCGCGATAGCATTCTGTCGGGCTTCTTCCCGCAGCGGCCCGGCATCGCCTTGACGCAGCTCCGCAACGCTAGTCTGTACCCGAACATCGACGCGCCGTCGTACAATCAGTTTGGCGGCGACGTAACCAGCGACTTCGATATTACGCTGACCGCGCCGGCCGGCTCGATTTACTACACGACCGACGGCAGCGACCCGCGACAAGGCAGCTCGTCGGTGGCGACGACCACGCTGTTCAGCCAAGGTGCCGCGGCCCGGGCGCTCGTACCGATGGGACCGATCGACAACGCGTGGCGAACGGTTGGCTTCGATGATGCGGCATGGATCGCGGGAACGACCGGTGTCGGCTACGAGCGAAACGCAGGCTACGAGGCTCAGCTTGGCATCAACTTGCTCGGTGCCGGCCTCGATCCTGGTCTTCGCATCGACACGAACGGCGATGGCACCAACGAGAACAATTCCGTGTTTGTCCGCGTGCCGTTTACGGTGTCGAGTCTGGCCGACGTCAACTTCATGCAGTTGCGCATGAAGGCCGACGACGGGTTCGTGGCCTATCTCAATGGCGTCAAAGTGGCGGAGCAAAACGCCCCAGCGGCGCCGACGTGGAATTCTGCGGCTCTCGGCGACAATCCGGACGCCGTGGCCTCGGTCTTTGCGTCGTTCGACATCTCGGCGTTCGTCGGACAGCTCGTCGTCGGACAAAACGTGCTGGCGATTCACGGACTCAACGCCAACGCGACCAGCAGCGACATGCTGATCGTGCCGGAACTGGATATCGGCGTCGCCGCTGCAACCGGCATTTCGCCTACCGCCGTCCTCTACACGGGCGCATTCAATCTCGACGATAGCGCAACGGTGACGGCACGGTCGCTCAGCGGCGCGACGTGGAGCGCGGCTACCGTGGCGACGTTTACGGTCGGCGATCCGCCACCGCTCCGCATCACGGAGATCATGTACAACCCGGCCGGCAACGACGACGCCGAGTTCATCGAGTTGCAAAATGTCGGCCTCGTTCCGGTGAACCTCCAAGGCGTGAAGTTCACGTCCGGCATCGCGTTCACGTTCGGCGAAGGATTGCTGGCTCCAGGCGAGCGGGCGGTCGTGGCGCGGTCGATCGCCGGTTTCACGGCCAAGTATGGCGCGGAGGGGATTAACGTCGTCGGCGAGTACACCGGCACGGCGCTCGACAACGGCGGCGAACGCATCGCGCTGGCCGACGCTTTCGGCCGCGTGATTCAGGACTTTCAGTACAACGACGGATGGTATCCGATTACGGACGACTTGGGCTTTTCACTTACGATCATCGACGCTTCCGCCGCAACGAGTAGCTGGTCGTCGAAGTCGAGTTGGCGGCCCAGCAGCGCCGCCGACGGCACGCCCGGCGCGGCCGATCCGCTCACGACACCCGCTCCGGGAGCAATTATCGTCAATGAAGTCGTCGTCGACACGGCCTCGCCCGGCGGCGGTTGGATCGAATTGCTCAATACGACCAGTCAGCCGATCGACGTGGCGAATTGGTACGTGAGCGACAGTCCCGCCAGTCCGGCGAAGGTGCAGATCGCAGGTTCTCTCGTGATTCCGGCGGGCGGTTTCGCCGTGCTCTCCGAGGGGACCCACTTCGGTCCGTCGGCGCATGCTAATGGTTTTCTGCTGAGCCGGATCGGCGGCGAACTGTCGATCGTCGCCGGAACACCGAGCGGCGCGCTAGCCGGCTATCAGGAAACGCGCGACTATCGCGCGACGGAATCGGAAGTAGCTCAAGGGCGGCACATCAACAGCGTCGGCGACGCCAGCTTCGTCACGCTCGTCACGGCGACGCCGGGAGCGGCAAATTCCGCGCCGCGCGTCGGTCCCGTCGTCATCAACGAGATCATGTACAACCCAGCGGCGGGTGGCGACGAGTTCATCGAACTGCGCAACATATCCGGCGGTTCGGTGAGCTTATTCGATTCCACGGAGCCGGCGAACACGTGGCGGATCGAAGGGGCGGTCGGCTTTGCGTTTCCAAGTGGCGTCTCGCTGCCGGCGGATGGATACGTGCTCGTCGTCGCGACCAATCCCGAGGCGTTCCGCGCTAAACACGGTTTGCCCGCCGGCGCGGCAATCTATGGCCCGTTCTCCGGCTCGCTCGACAACGGCGGCGAGTCCATCCGCCTCGTGCGGCCGGGCGCACCGATCGATTTTAGCGTTCCGGAGTATCTCGTCGACCGCGTGACCTACGACGATGCAGCACCATGGCCGCTCGAAGCCGACGGAAACGGTCCGTCGCTCGAACGAATCAACGGCACGGCGTTCGGTGACGATCCGATCAGATGGATGCGCAGTGCCTTTGGCGGCTCGCCGGATCGGCTGAATGTCGGCATCGACACGACGCCGCCAAGCGTGCCCACGAATCTGACAGGCATCCTCGGCGGCGGATCGTCCTTCGCGCTGTCGTGGTCCGCGGCGACCGATGGTGAGAGCGGCGTGATCGCGTATCGCGTGTTTCGCAACGATGCTTTGTTGGCAACGATCGCATCGACGTCGTTCGTCGACGCGGCGATGCCGGCCGGCGGCGCGCTGGCCTATCGCGTGGCGGCGGTCAACGGCGATCAGGTCGTCGGCCAGCAGAGTTCGGTGATACAAGTCGCCTCGCTCCGCAATGGCGCCAGTCCCAGCGACGGTTACGCCGGCACGGACGACGTGCAGCTTGCCCAGGCCACGCCGGCGACGAATCTCGGCGCGGCGGTGTCGCTGCTCGCGGATACCGACGATCCGGAAGGTACCGACAACGACGCGGTGGTGCTGATGCGTTGGGACACGTCGTCGTTGCCGACGACGGCAACGCTGCAATCGGCGGCGATTTCGTTACGGATCAGCGGCGCGACGTCGCAAGTCTACGAACTCTACGAAATGCGACGCAATTGGATCGAAGGTGAGGCAACGTGGAATCAGTTCGCCGCCGGACAACCCTGGCAGACCACCGGCGCGGCTGGCGTGCAAGACCGCGGCAGTGCATCCTTGGGCACGGTCGGCCCAATTTCCGGCGGCTCGCACGCCGTGGCCCTCAACGCTGTGGGATTGGCGCTCGTGCAGTCGTGGATCGTCGGATCGCAGGCGAATCATGGATTCGTACTTGTGCCGACCGGCGACGGCGGCGGAACGACAGGCGGTAGCGTGCTCGACGACCTCATTGCGTTCTACGATTTCGAAGACACGACCGGCGGTATCGCCCGCGACCAAAGCGGCAACAACCTCAACGGCACGATTCTGGCGGCGACGCTCGAATCCGCCGGCTTCAACGGTTCGGCCTACCGTTTCAACGGCAACGGCCACGTCGTTGCGCCGATCAACATCAATCCGACCGTGCGGCCGAAGCTGACGATGGGTGCGTGGGTGCGGCCCGACGCGATTGGCTCCGGGCTATACAAGATTCTCGGCCACGACAACGGCGGTTGGGACCGCACTGTCGGCCTGGACGAGCGGCAGTTGGGCGGATTCCGTTGGACGGCCTTCCATGGCAACGGCACGATCCCGAATACGCCCGCGCCGGCGTTCAACCAGTGGACGTTCGTCGCAGCGACGTACGATCACGCGGCAGCGACGATGACGCTGTACATCGATTTAGACGCTGCCACGACTGGCGACGCGCCGCAGGCATTCGCGTCCGGCACGTCGTTCGGCGCGGGCCAGACGTCCGTCGCGATCGGCAATATCCGCCCCGACAATCTTTCCGAGGCGTTTTCCGGCCTGATAGATAACGTCTTCTTCATCAACGACGCGCTCAGCGCCGCGGAAATCGCCGCCATTCGCAACGGCGGTTCGGGCTTTTTCCTCGACGACGCGCTCGTGATGGCGTCGAGTGAGTCACCCATCGTCGCAGACCGTCCGCAACTCTCGTTCGTGTTCACGACGCCATCGACGCCGATATTGCCCGGCGATTTCAACAACGACGGCTTGGTTGGTGTCGCCGACTTGGGGATTCTGCATGCACATTTGGGCACGCTCGGCGGCGCGACGCACGCACAAGGCGACATCAATGGCGATGCGCTGGTCAACCGCGCCGACGCCGCGGCGTTCGCCTTGCAATTCGGCAAGTCGTCACTTCTCGGAGTTTCCCCGGCGGCTCCTTCCCCAGCCGCGGGCGCGGTGATCGCCGCCGCACGATACGATTCGGCGATAGTCGGGGCAGCGGTGGAAGGGACAAATGACGATGCCCAGGAGTCGATTCGAGCGCGGCGGATGCGCGCCCATCGACGTGCCGCTTTTCCTGCGTCGAGCGACGCCGTCCTCCGCGACACCGTATGGAGTGACGCGCTGACCGCCGGCCGTTTGGCGCGAACACGATCGGCAAAGGCTGGTCACATTTCGCGACGTACTTAACCAAGCGGCCCCCACTGGGCGAGAAATAGTAAGGCGAGCAGACGAGTCAATGGCGACGGCGAATGGCGCGCGAAGGCCTCGGCTGCGCCATCCGAATTCCGGTGTCAAAGCGATGGTGGCTCCGTGCGAGCCGTAGGTGGACTGGCGGTTTTGCGGGTGGTGCCCACTTTGACCGCGATAGTCGGCCAGCGGCCACGTCGCCAACATTCGGCCTCCGATGGTAGTAGTGCATCATCCGGTCGCCGCGGCGCGTCGACCAGTGGCCGAGAGCGAGTGCCGATTACCGTGCGCCAACCGTTTTGCGGCGGTGGTCACGGCGGACGGGCAGCTCGTTGATGGCGTCAGTGCAAGTCGTTGCAAACTCGCCGGCACTCATATCGGCACCCCGCCAAAACCGCCAGCCGCAACGCCAAACCCCGCAAACGTTTACGCCGTTCGCGCTACACACTGGAAATGTGGTGCCGGGTAACCGCTTGCGGGTTCGACTCCCGTGCCCTCCGCTTCCGTAAGTCCTTGCCACAGCACGGGCGCTGGTCGAGCGGATTCGCAAGGCTGCTGAATCCACGCCGGGCGTGTGCGCTGTCGAGAAACTGTGGGTGCGAAAAACAGGGCTCGAATTCCTCGTCGATATCCACATCGAAGTCGACGCCAAGCTGACCGTCGAGCGAGGCAACGCGATCGGCCACGCCGTCAAGGATCGGTTGCACGAAGACTTCGCGGAATTTCATAACGTACTCGTGCATCTCGAACCGTTTCCGCACTTGCGCGACGAAGCCGGACGCAATGTCGAGCCGTTTTGCGGCACCGTGGCGTGCGGTGAGACGGCCAGCAAACTGCCTTTCGCGTCCGCCCCGCACGAGCGACGCCTACGGATCGAACTCGCCATCTCATCGCGAGTTGGGTATCGTAGAACGTAGGCAGTCGAGGTCGTGACGTTACGGCAGACACTAAGCGAGCGCATCCCATGAGTCGAGTAACCTGGTTCGCAGCCGTCTATATCCTGTTCGTCGGGAGCATTCTTGCTAGCGACGCCGAAAACCCAAACGCCCGGCCGATCATCGAACCGGGCGGCGTGGCGGCGGCTTGGGAGTTCGAGCCCAGCGAGGAAAGCGCCTGGCGCGCGACCAACCACTGCTCCTCCGTCGTCGCCGACGGCCTGTTGCGGATCACGTCGACGGGCCACGATCCGTATCTGCATTGTCCGTTGGACCTCGACGGCGGGCCGCTCAAGCTGACACTGCGGGCGAGGGCGAAATCCGGCGGCGACGGAGCCGTCTATTGGGCGACCGACGCGACGCCGATCGGTGAGCAGCAGCGAGTTCGGTTGCCGCTCGTCCACGACGGCCAATGGCGCGAGTACGCCGTCCGCTTCACCGTCGACGGCCGCCTGCGAACGCTGCGGCTCGATCCCGGCGCGGCCGAGGGCGTCGTCGAAGTCGATTGGATGCGGCTCTCCCGCTGGCGGCTGCATCCGCTCGCGATCGAGCAGATCGCCACGCGCGATGACGCCATCGTCGTCCGCGTTCGCAACGATTCGAACGAAGCGCGGACGGTCGACGTAAACGGTCGCACTGCCAAGATCGCACCGGGCGGCGTGGTGGCATTCGACGTGGTCCCCGAGGGCGACCGACCGATACGCGCCGTGCGGCTGCGGATTGTGTCGCCCGATCTGCCGCCGATCGAACGCACGCTGTTCTTCCATCGCCCGCAAGCCGAGGCGACATGGGTATCGCGGACGGCCGGCCCGGTCCGGTTGCAAGTGGCCGCCGACGGCTCCATCGCTCGCATTTACCGCGGCGGCGAATTGGCCGCGGTTCTCGCCCCGATCGTTCGCGTCGGCGGCGAGATTCCACGGCTTGAAGCCAGAGAAGAGGGCGACGCGATTTGGTTAATCGGCGACGGCGTCAACGGGCGGCTATCGCTAGTCGGCGACGAACTTGCCGTACGAATTGAAAGCGACTCGCCCTGCGAAGGTCCGTGCTTGCGGGCGATCGGCGAAATGCAGCAGGCCATCTTCGCCGGTCTGGAATACATGGAACGCGGCGACACGAGCAGCTCCAAACTCGACGTCGAAACCGATGAACATTTGCGGTTCGCTCCGCCGCGAAGGCACATGACGATGCCGCTCATGGCCGTGGCGACCGAGCGGGCGGCGGTGGCGATTTCGTGGGACGACATGTCGCTTCAACCCGTGTTCGCTTCGCCCAACGCCCACGACGGCGCGAGCGATCACCGCATGACGTTGCGTGGAAAGAAGATCGCCGCCACGATTCGCGTCGCCGCCGGCAGCAAGGAAGGCGGCGACGCGCGCGGCGGTATCGAAGAAACGATTCTGTGGGCGGTGCGCCGCCGGGGTTTACCGCCGCTGCCGACGCCGCCGCGATCCGCCGACGAGCAGCACGCGCTCGATCTGGCGACCCTTAACGGTCCCTTGCGCACGAATGACGGCTGGGGCCATTGCATCGAGCCGCGATGGGGCCGCGCGCCGTATGGCGACATGGCTTCGACGTTATGGCGGCTCACCGGCAACGTACCCGACCTGCCGCGCATCGTTCCCGGCGGAGCGCATCTGCGCAACGACAGTATTTATTTCGTCACCGGCCGCGCCGAAGAGTGGCTCGCCCACGCGAGGGCGGAGATTCGCCACCGCATCGCCCAGCAACAGCCCGATGGCTCGTACCGCTACGACGGCGCGTTCCGCCGTGGTCATTTCGAGAGCACCGCCAGCGGCCTCTGTGCGGCTCATGCGGCGCGGCTGCTGGAACTGGCGCATTTGACCGGCGACGCCGAGGCGCTGGCCGCCGGCCGCCGCACGTTGGAATACATGAAGCGGTTTCGCGTGCCGCGCGGGGCACAGACGTGGGAAGTCCCGCTACACACGCCCGACCTCTTGGCCTCGGCCCATTTGGTGTGGGCCTACGTCCGCGGATACGAGTTGACCGGCGACAAGACCTACCTGGACGAGGCCCGCCGCTGGGCGCTTTCCGGCATGCCGTTCGTCTATCAGTGGAGCGACCGACCGGTGATGGCCTACGCCACGATCGCCGTGCTGGGGGCGACGAACTGGCAGGCGCCGTATTGGATCGGCTTGCCCGTGCAATGGGTCGGCGGTGTCTATGCCTACGCCCTCGGCCTGCTCGCGCCGCACGACAACACGCTCGACTGGCGGCAGGTCGCCCGCGGAATTCTCATCGCCGGGCGGCAGATGCAATACCCCGACGGTCCCAACGCCGGAACGCTGCCCGATTCGTTCGCACTGGCCGAGCAGGAACGGCGGCCGTGGAACATCAATCCGTGTGCGCTGGTCAGCCTGGAGCGTCTGCTCGACGGCCAGGTCGATTCGCTCGCCGTCGCTCGCGACGAACGCCGCCACGTCGTCGCGCCGTTTGCCGTGCAAATCGCCGACGGCAAGGCGGTCGTCCAAGCCCAAGTGGGCGCACGCTATCAGGTCATTGTCGACGGCGAGCGGGTGATCGACCTTTCCTCGCGCGGGCAGGATGTGATCAAGCTGCCGTAAATCGTCATAGATGTGCAACAAATATTTCGAGCAAGAAACGAAGCGATGCACGCCATGTTTCGGCCGCGAAGTCCCAGACGGTTGGCGATTGATGATCTATCATGCGATTGGACGAATGGGCAAATGCCGCGCACCGAGGAGCGAACGCGTGGTCGGGGCGCAATGCGATCGCGGCATTTTCGGCGGTCGACGCGCGATCACGCTGCCTTGCGATAGTAGTGCTTCAGCAAACCGCAAAGCCGCGTCTTGCAGCCGATCTGCGAGAGCGGTACAGATGATGGCTCGTCGACGGTTTTGCGTCGATAGCCACGGCGGACAGGCAACTCGTTGTTCAACCGATGATGAAGTAACGGCGACTTCAGTGCAAAGTAATGCAAACCAGTGCAAATCGTTGCAAACTCGCCGGCACCAATATCGGCACCCCGCGTAATCTGCCCCTCGCAACGCCAAACCCAGCAAACGTTTACGCCGTTCGCGTAGCACACCGGAAATGTGGTGGTGGGAAACCGGTTGCGGGTTCGACTCCCGTGCCCTCCGCTTCTGAAAGTCCTTGCCGCAGCTTAAATAACGTCAAACGGGGTCGCCAGTTACGGCGATCCCGTTGCGTTTGGTGGTGGGGCTTCTTGCGTGCAAATTGGTGCAAGCTGTGCCGCTGGGCGGCGAGTTTGATGGCACCATTTTGGGCCTCCCTGCAAAGCTAGGCAAGATCGGGGCTGTTGTCCACACCTTGCCACCTCGCAGAGCTGCACGCATGTGCGCCGCCAAATTCGACCGTCGCAACCCCCGCCCCGCCATTTTCAACCGCCGTCAACATCAGCAACCTTCCGGCAAACACCACACTCAAGCGGCTAGTCGCGGCTGCCAAAAACCGCTGGTGGATCGAGCACAGTTACCGCGAACTGAAAGATGAACTGGGCCTCGACCACTTCGAGGGCCGCTCCATTTGACGGCCGGCCAAGATCACGAATCGACAGCCCTCGTTGCCTTGCTCGACGGCGCGGATGCGGAGTTATACGATCGCGATGGTGACCCGCTCGCGTGGCCGATCGCCTTGGCGGGCGACAAAGGTTATCGAGTGGCATGGATTGATGAATACTTGCAATAGTTGGGAATCGCGCCCGTAGTTCCTTCCAAGAAAAACGAAGATCGTGATGAGCGACCTGTGCCATTCGACCGCCATGCCTACCGCCGCCGCAACATCATCGAACGCCTCATCGGCTGGCTAGAAGAATGCCGCCGCGTGCTGACCCGCTTCGAAAAGACCGCCAAGATTTTCGGCGGATTCATCAAAATGGCATTCGTAGAACGTTACTTCCGCCTAATGGGAATCTGACTTTTCCGACAGAGCCTAG
>JAJDEG010000314.1 GCA_029259895.1 Planctomycetota bacterium | reverse complement strand
ACGCCTCTAGCCTACCTCTTCATGCCATGACGTCGGACCACTGGGACGTATTGTGGCGATATTTCGCCGGGCTAACCGAGCAGACGTTCGAGGGCGAATTGGGTATCGCCGATCCGCCGCTGGTCGATTACGTCAGCGGACTGTTGACGCGATTCATTCGCACCGAGACGGTCTATCGGATGCGCACTCCGTCGGGCAATCGACTCGGCGGTGTGGCCGACATGCTCACCGAAGCCAACGCCCGGCTGGGCGAGGCGAGGCGTGAGGCCCATCGGTTCATCGGCGACTTCACGCTGTTCTGGACCGGCGTGTATCCCGAAGCGCTGGCCGCCCTACAAAGCGAAACCCGCAAGGACCACCTGCTCGACTATCGCGAGGAAGGCAAGCGGGCGTACTACGTCGCGAGTCAAATCCCCGGCGACGAGGAAAAGATCGCCGGCGACGTACTCCAGCGCCTCAGCGCACAATACGAACTCTGCATGTACGGCCTCGGCGAAGTCCGCCGCGAATGGGAAAAAAGCGGCAACGGCGACGCAGGGCTGATCTGTTTAGATTCGTGAGTGTTGCCGGCGCGCGGCGTTTTCTAAATACGTCGATTTCTAGATACGTCGAGGCTTGTCTTGCGACGCGTTCGCGGCGTTTATTGCGGTTGCCGGGCGCAAATAAGCGTTCCAAGGCGAGGGGGTCGAAGTCGAGAGAGCGGGGGAGGACAATGAAACGAGCCTCCGTCCTCGCGGTCGCCTCGGCTTTCAAGCGGTAGGCAGCTACTAGCGGCAGCGAAAATGATCGATCTCGATACCACCGACGACGTCAGTGCGATCACGCTCGATCTTGGGCCGTTTTCGGTGACGGAGATGATGCTCGATTCGATCGGCGTGGAGCTGATCGAGATGCTCGGCACGATCGAGCCGCCTGTCGTGATTATCGATCTATCGCCGACGCACCATCTCGGCTCCAAGGCCGTTAGCATTCTTGTGAACGCCTGGCGGACGACGCGCGGGCGGAAGGGACGGCTCGCCTTCTGCCGGCTCAATCCCTACAGTCGCGAAGTTTTGCGTACGCTGCACCTCGATCGGCATTGGGAAGTCTACGAGACCCGCGAGGATGCCGTGGCCGCGATGCGGGGATCGGCGGCGAAGGCCAGTGCGAATACGCCCGGCGTCGATACACCCCACGCAAATGCGCCAGAGGCCGGCGGCGAGGAAGTTTAAGGCCGTTTGCCGCCGTTGCCGCGTTTGCAGCGCTGTGCTGCTAACTTCTGCTTGAATCTCGCGAAGGAATGCCTCCGGGCATTAACATACCTTCACGAAACCGACGGCAAGGCGGGGTCGAGAAAACGAACGGCGGGCCGGTGCATTCGATGTCGCCGCGCCAACCGGTCGACCCGGGTGATGTCATCCCGCTTGCTGCCGCGGACCCGATTGCCCGGGGCATGTCCCAACGCACGAGGACACCACGTGCCGCCACAGACTTTCGACGAAGCATGGAAACGCCGCGCCTTGGCGGGCGACCGCGAAGCGGTCGACTGTTTGGCCGACGTGGCGGTTGCGCCGTTGTACCGATTTTGTTTTTATCGCGTGGGCCGTCGCCACGACGAGTGCGAAGAGGTCGTGCAAGAGACGCTGGTCAAAGCGATGCGCGATTTGGAGCGCTACGAGCCGGCCCGATCCGGCGACGACGTGTTTCCCTGGCTGACAGGTCTAGCGCGGAATGAAATTCATCGCGTCCTCAATCGCCACAAGGCATCGGCCAACCTGGAGCAATTTTGGCAGCGTATGGACGAGCAGTTGCGAAGTCTGTATGGGGCACTCGACCGCGAGCCGTTTGGCGACGCGCTGCTGGAGCGCGAGGAGACGCGCGAGATGGTCAACGCCACGATGTCGCAATTGCCGGCCCACTATCGCGACGCCCTCGAGGCGAAGTACATGTTCGGCCAAAGCGTCCGCGAGATCGCCGCGGCGGTGAAGACGACCGAAAAGGCGATCGAGTCGCAACTTACCAGGGCGCGGCAGGCATTCCGCGCGACGTTTTTAGCATTGGTGGAGAACTTGAGTTTGGAACCGAATGGGTGAGCGAGGAGTGAGCAGATGGCAGTGGATAGCGGCTAATGGGTCGCCCGCAACGCGATCCACGCACTGCCCACTGGCCACTATCCACTCTCCGATTTTTTTGAAATTCTTTGCTTCTCGGAGTTTGTCCGATGAACGAATCTCATAACGACGCTTTCGACGACACCCGCGACTTCACCGAGGCCGATCGCAACGTGGAGCGGTTGCTGCGCTCGGCGTATCAGCCGGAGCCGGTGGCGGAAACGTTCGCCGAGCGCGTGCGTTTGGCGATGCACGCCGCCGCGGCCAAAGATCCAACGGCCGACGGTTCATCGACGCGGCAAGGTGGCGAGCTTCTCGCGCCAGCAACGGAAGCTCCGCCGCCGGCTTGGAAACTTGCGATTGCGGCGGCGATTGCGGCGTCCGTGATCTTCGCACTGTTTTCGATTTCCCGTCCCGGTGGGCCGCGCCACGTCGCTAATAGCAACGGCAACGGCACGGTCGATGGAACGCTCGATGGCGAGATTGCCGATTGGATTGCTCCGACGACCGATGGCCTGTGGGCGAAAATTCCGCTCGCCGGAGGCTCG